>JAJZJJ010000124.1 GCA_021810175.1 Acidobacteriota bacterium
GGGGAGGAAAAGGCGTTCGCGCATCTCTTCGGTGAGGCCGGATCCGGTGTCGGCGATGACGACTTCCGCCATGCTGCCGGATTCGCTGAGGGTGGTTTCGAGGGTGAGGACTTTGACGAGGCTGTCGCGCATGGCTTCGGCGGCGTTATCGATGAGATTGGCGATGGCGCGCTTGAGGGCTTCGGGATCGGCCATTACGGGCGGAAGAGCGGCGGCGAGGCGTTCTTCGATGCGGATGCCTTCGAGGCGGTCTTCAAACTGGAGGATGGCGCTGCGGACGACGGAGTTAAGGTCGACGGCTCGGGGCACGGCGGCGGGGAATTCGGCGAGGGAACCGAACTGGTCGACGAGGCGGCGGACGGACTCGGCGGAGCTGAGGATGATGTCGGCGCAGCGGCGAATGATGTCGCGGGACTCGGGCGTGTTGCGTTCGGAGTGGCGACGGATGCGTTCGGCGGAGAGTGTGACGGGCGTGAGTGGATTTTTGATTTCGTGTGCGACACGCTGGGCGACTTCCTTCCATGCGACCTGTCGCTGGGCGCGGAGGAGTTCAGAGACGTTTTCGACGACGAGGATGGCGCCGCGTTCGCGACCGCCGAGGTCCATGGCGGCGACGGTGAGGGCGAGGTTGAAGACGGCGCCGTCACGGCTGAGTTCCATTTCAGAAGTGGCGATACCCATGCGGCGGGCGCGGCGGGCGAGATCCTCGACGGCTTCCAGGGCGTCGGCGGGCAGGACCTCGGCCAGCGGTTTATGGAGCAGGGGCGTGTTCTTATTGCAGGGGAAGAGCGAGGTGAAGGCGCGGTTGCAGGCAAGGACGCGGTGGTATTCGTCGAGGGTGAGGACGCCGCTGGGGATGGTTTCGAGGATGGTTTCGAGCTCGTTGCGGCGGGCTTCAAGGGCCTGGTTGGCGGTGGAGAGCTGCTCGGTGTAGTAGTCGGCGAGGAGGCGGCTCTGTTCGAGATCGGAGGCCATGTGATTGAAGGAGCGGACGAGCTCGCCGAGTTCCTGGGATGCGACGACGGTGACGCGCTGGTCGTAGTGACCCTGGGCGATTTCATTCATGGCATCGGCGAGGGCTTCGACGGGGCGGGTGATCTGCTTGGAAAGATAGAGCGCGAGCCAGCTGCTGGCGAAGAAGACCAGGGCGGTGAGCATGAGTAGCAGCAGCAGATACATACTGCGGATGGTGCGGCGCTGCTGGTAGATGGCCCAGTACTGACGGGAGCCCTGGAGCATGTGGCCGATCATGCGGTTCATGCCGCCCGGGAGGGGCAGGCCGACGATGACGAGTCCGCCGTCGGCGAGGCTGGCGGCCCCGACGGCGTATTGGGCGCCGTTGACGGTAAGGATGGGCTCGTCGGGGCTGCGGGCGGCGTCGAGGGCGGCCTGAGCCACGGGATGGGGCGTGGGAGCGGGCACGGCGCTCTGGCTGGAAAGGTCCATCCAGGACTGGACGGTGGCTTTCTGGTCGAGGCTGGGGAACTGGTAGGAGCTGCGGAGCCGGCCGTCCTGATAAACAGCGGCAAAACCGCCCTGGAGGGTGATGCGATGCTGCTTCATGGCGGCAACAAGGCCGGGGGGTACACCGGAAGCGGTTGTTTTGCCGGAAGCTGCGGCGGGTGCAGCGACGGATTCGCTGGCGAGGGATTCGGCCTCGGCGCGGGCGTTGGCAGAGGCGTAGTTGGCAAGCTCGATGGCGATGGAGGCGGAGGTCTGGCGGAGATCGGTGGAGGGTTGTGAAAACCAGCGATCGATGGAGCGGTTCATGAGCAAGTAACTGAAAAGAAACATGAACAGCGCGGGAGCGAGAGAGAGCAGCAGGGCTCCGAAAAGCATGCGGGAGCGCAGGCGGGAGCCGAGGACCTGACTGCGCTGATCGGCCAGTAATTTGAGGATGTTACGCGCGAAGAGAACGAGGAGGACGACCAGCAGCAGGAAGCTGAGGATGGAAATGGAGCTGAAGAGGAAGATCTGGCCGGTGGAGCGGGGGTCGAGGAAGTGCAGATTGAAGGCGTTGAGAGCGCTGAGGATGAGCAGGAGCAGGAAAGTTGCGCCAGCCAGCAGTGCGGGATAACGTTTTGTTTTTGAATCTGGCAAAACTCCCCCGGTTTGGGTCGTATTATAGGCGGGTTAGACGGGGATAGACTTGATTTCGTCCTGCTATACTTCGTTGCGGCCCCGGAAGCAGGCCGTACCAAGATCTAAGAAATGTGCACAACTGTACCGTGGAAGGGAGCATCCAAGTCGCCGATGAAAAAGAAAGTCTCACTAACCGTTGCCTGCAGTTTGCTGCTGTCAGCCGGGCTCATCCTGTCTGGCTGCAAGAAGAACAATCCGAATAACGCGCAAAACCCGCCGGCAGCGAACGCGAACACGAGCGCTGCCACGACGCAGGGGAATCCACCGCCTCCGCCCCCGGACCAGTCTTCGGGCAATTATCGCAGCAGCGGGTCGAGGGCAAGGCAACGCAGCTCGGGTTATCCGCCGCAGCAGGGTTACGGTGCGCCTCAACAGCAGGCGCAGTCGCAACCTATGCCGCCTCCGCCACCGCCTCAAATCGTGATTCCGGCGGGGACCGACATTCAGGTGCGGGTTGACCAGGACCTGGGCTCGAAGATCAGCCGGACGGGTGACACGTTTGCCGCGACAGTTGCGCACCCGGTGACGGTGAACGGGCAGGTAGTGATTCCGCAAGGAGCTCAGGCCGAAGGCCTGGTGGTGGACGCCAAGCCCCTGGGCCGCTTCGCTGGCAACGCCACATTGGCGCTTCGACTGGAGCGCGTCCGGGTCGGCGGCCACAGCTTCCCGGTGATGACGAGCACGATTGCCAGCGTCGAGAAGGGCAAAGGCCGCCGGACGGGGATTATGGCCGGTGGCGGCGGCGCGCTGGGCGCGATCATCGGCGGCATCGCCGGCGGCGGCAAGGGTGCGCTGATTGGCGGCCTGGCTGGCGCCGGAGCGGGTACGGCTGGATCGGCCTTCACGGGAAACAAGCAGATTGTGATTCCGGCCGAGACGCTGCTGACGTTCCGGACGAATCAGTCGGTTACGATGCAATAGGTCTTCACTCGCACTGCACGAACGGAAAAGGCGTGACTCCTGAGAGTCACGCCTTTTCTGCGTATGGAGTCGCAGGACCGCTCGGGTTAGTGCAGGAGCGTGCGGATGCCCTGCCATGGCTTCTGCTGGGAGACGGCGACGGGCTCGCAGGTAAGGACGCCGTTGTAAGTGTTGACACCGTCGGCGAGGCCCGCATCCTCGAGGATTGCCGCCTTGGGGCCGACTTTGGCCAGCCGCATGACGTAGGGGAAGGTTGCGTTGGTGAGTGCGAGCGTGGAGGTGTTGGGCACGGCCGCGGGCATGTTGGTGACGCAGTAGTGGACGACCCCATCGACCTCATAGGCAGGATCACTGTGGGTGGTGGGGTGCGCGGTTTCGATGCATCCGCCCTGATCGATGGCGACGTCGACGATGACGGCGCCTTTCTTCATGGTGGAGACCATCTGGCGGGTGACGATTTTCGGCGCCGCCGCGCCGGGAATAAGGACGCCGCCGATGACGAGATCGGCCTCGCGCACGGCGTGGGAGACATTGTAGGAATTGGAGGCGAGCGTGTAGATGCGGCCGTTGAAGATGTCGTCAAGCTCGCGGAGGCGGTTCAGATTGAGATCGACGAGAGTGACCTTGGCGCCCATGCCGATGGCGATTTTGGCCGCGTTGGTGCCGACGATGCCGCCGCCGATGATGCAGACGCTGGCGGGAGGTACGCCGGGAACTCCGCCGAGGAGCAGGCCGCGTCCGCCGCGCTCTTTCTCAAGATAGGCCGCGCCGACCTGCACGGACATGCGGCCGGCGACCTCAGACATCGGCGTGAGCAGGGGCAGTGCATTGTGGCGGTCACGGATGGTTTCGTAAGCGATGCCGGTGACTTTTTTCTCCAGCAGGTGGCCGGTGAGTTCGGGCAGGGGAGCCAGATGCAGGTAGGTGAACAGGACCAGACCCTCGCGGAAGAAGACATACTCTTTCTCGACGGGTTCCTTGACCTTGACGACCATTTCGGCGTTGTCCCATACCTCGGCGGCGTTGCCGACGATTTCCGCTCCGGCTGTCTGATAATCGTCGTCCGTAAAGGCGGAGAGTTTGCCGGCGTGGGTTTCGACCAGCACTTTGTGGCCAGCAGCAGTGAGTTCTTTGGCGCCGGCGGGGGTAATGCCGACGCGGCTCTCGTGGTCTTTGACTTCCTTGGGTACTCCGATGATCATGGCGGTCTCTTCTTGGCAGCGAATTGGCCTGCTTCAGGGGCGATCGGCACTTGAAGCAAACAGACAAGCATACCTTATTCGGGATGATGTTTTGGACTGGGATGGGCAGGAAAATCTCGCATTTCTGGTTTAAGCTCGAAACTCATGGCGGCTTCTGAGCGAGTGCCATTTTCGGCGACATCTGCCTCCGTGAATCTGGACGCGCTTCGGGCGCTGGCGGCGGCGACGGTTCTGCTGTCGCACTGGCGGGCGCTGCTGTTTGTGGATTATTCGGAGCTGCATGCGCACAAGCTGCTGTTGGCCGTGCCGTATATCGTGTCGGGCGCGGGCCACCAGGCGGTAATCATCTTTTTCGTGCTGAGCGGCTACCTGATCGGGAGCAGCGTGGTTCGGAATGTGCGCCGCGGACGGTGGGACTGGCGGGAGTACGTTTTTCAGCGGCTGACGCGGTTGTGGATCGTACTGATTCCGGCACTGTTGCTGTGCGCGGTGGTGGACGGAGTGGGAATTGCGTCACACGCGGCTCCGCTCCTGTATCACGGGCAGGTGAAGAACTATGTGACGCCGGATGTGGCGGCGGTGCGCGGCGTGCGCGAGTTCTTCGGGAACATGTTTTTCCTGCAGCAGACGTCGACGCCGACGTACGGATCAGACGGTCCGCTGTGGAGTCTGGCGAACGAGTTCTGGTATTACCTGATGTTTCCGTGCGCGCTGATTGCGATTCGGCGCAGTGCGAGGTGGTGGTCGCGGGTTCTGCACGGGTTGGCGCTGGTGCTGATGCTGGTGCTGCTATCGCACGCGATTGTGGAGTTGTTTCCGGCGTGGCTGGCGGGCGCGGCGCTGGCGTTTGTGGATTTGCCTGAGATTCCGCGATGGCTGCGACCGGTGCTGATTTGCGGATATGTGCCGGTGTTCTTCTTTTTTGCGAAAGCGCACTTCATTCCAGCAACACTTTCGGATTATCTGCTGACGGCGGCGACGGTTCCGCTGGTGCTGTGCCTATTGAGCTACCGGTCGGCTTCGGGCGAGTCGGGATGGGTACGGCTGGCGCGTCGCAGCGCGGGGTGCTCATACACGGTGTACCTGGTGCATGTGCCGTTTTTGACGCTGGCGGCAGCGCTGCTGGTGCACGACAGGCGCTGGCAGCCGGGCGCGGGGCCATTCGGGATGGCGCTGGGGGTGTTGGCACTGACGGTGATTTATGCGTATGCGGTGGCCAGCGTGACGGAGTTCCACACCGCAGAGTTGAGGAATTTTGCGCGGCCGAGGTTGGCATTCCTGCTGAGACCGGTGCGTGAAGGCGCGAAAGTGGCGGAATGAACAAGGGTGTGTCATCCAATTCGCAACGCCGCCTGCCGGGAATTGGATGACACGCCCCAGGCCCGGCGAGAAGCGGGCCTTTGCTCTGGGAAGGGTCGATTATTCGGCGTTGTCGATCTGAGCGCGCTGCAGCGTGTCAGAGAAGTCGACGTAGCAGGCTTTCCATGTGGTGTAGAAGTCGAGCGCTCCGGTGCCGCCTTCGCGGTGGCCGTTGCCTGTCTGCTTGACGCCGCCGAAGGGCAGATGGACCTCAGCGCCGATGGTGGGCGCGTTGATGTAGGTGATACCGGCTTCCAGATCGCGCATGGCCTGGAAAGCATGGTTGACGTTGCGGGAGTAGAGCGCGGTGGAGAGGCCGTAGGAGATGCCATTGGCGATTTCAATGGCCTCGTCGTAGCCGGAGCAGGTGAGAATGCTGACGACCGGGCCGAAGACCTCTTCCTGGGCGATGCGCATGTGGGGTTTGACACCGGCCACGACAGTGGGGGCGAAGAAGGTGCCCTTGTCGTAGGCTCCGCCGGTGAGGCGATGGCCGCCGCAGAGGATGCTGGCGCCCTCGTCGAGGGCGATTTTGCAGTATTTCTCCGAGGTGGCGATCTGCTGCTCGTTGATCTGCGGGCCCATCTGGATGGATTCATCGAGGCCGTCCCCGACGCGGAGAGCCCTGGCGCGTGCGACGAGCTTTGAGGTGAACTCCTCGGCAACGGATTGCTCGACGATGATGCGGCTGGTGGCGGTGCAGCGCTGGCCTGTGGTTCCGAACGCGCCCCAGAGAGCGCCGTCGAGGGCGAGGTCGAGGTTGGCGTCGGCGAGGACGATCATGGCGTTTTTGCCGCCCATTTCGAGCGAGCAGGGCTTGAAGTGCCCGGCCGCGGCCTGGCCGACGATGCGCCCCACTTCACTGGAGCCGGTGAAGGAAACAATGCGCACACCGCGGTGTTCTACGATGGGCGCGCCGGCCTCGGGGCCGAAGCCGGTGACGATGTTGACGACGCCGGCGGGCAGGCCCGCTTCGATAAGGGTTTCCACGAGGTGGATGGTGGAGAGTGGGGTGTCTTCGGCGGGCTTGATGACGCAGGTGTTGCCGCAGACGAGAGCGGGGAAGAGCTTCCACGAGGGGATGGCCATGGGGAAGTTCCAGGGGCAGATCATGCCGGCGACGCCGATGGGCATGCGGACAGACATGGCGAACTTATTGCGCAGCTCGGACGGGGTGGTCTGGCCGAAGAGGCGGCGGCCTTCGCCGGCCATGTAGAAGGCGGTGTCGATGGCTTCCTGGACGTCGCCGCGGGTTTCGCTGAGGACTTTGCCCATTTCACGGGTCATGGCGCGGGCGAATTCCTCTTTGCGGCGGGTGAGGATTTCGCCGGTGCGGTAGAGGATTTCCGCACGCTTGGGCGCGGGGGTGAGACGCCAGGCGGCGAAGGCCTTTTCCGCGGCGCGTACGGCGTCGTTTACATCTTCGGCCGAGGAGAGGGCGAATTCGCCGACGACGTCGTCATGGTTGGCGGGATTGACGTTTTGAAAGGTTTTGCCGCTGCGAGCCGGTACCCACTGGCCATCGATGAGGTTGTTATATATCTTGCTTGCCACGATGAAAGCTCCTTGCTGGGAAACCATTTAGCATAGCGGATTGGCGTGCGTGCAGCCAGCACCGGGCGAAAGGATTGACAGGAAAGGAACGTGCGGAGGGAAGTGCATAAATTCCGTGCGCCGCCCCTCTTGCCAGCCTTAGACTGGCCGTACAATACCACTTAGACCTCGGTTCTAATCCCTCCATGTCTCAAAACGGTTTTTCATCCCGATCTTCCCGTTCGCATAGTCTGCGTTCGCTGTTCAGCGTTTTTTCCAGTGACCTTGCCATCGATCTGGGCACTGCCAACACACTTGTCTTTGCGGCAAACAAGGGGATCGTGGTGAACGAGCCCTCGATTGTCGCGCTCAACAAGAACACCGGCGAAGTAGAAGCCGTGGGCAAGGACGCCAAGGAGATGCTGGGC
>JAJZJJ010000125.1 GCA_021810175.1 Acidobacteriota bacterium
CCGCCGTCTCATCATCCGCCGGCGGAGTCAGCCGCACCGCATGCATCGCCACAGAAACCGCCTCCAGCATCGCCGCCTCGGCAAACGAAAGCCCATCCGGCAGCCGGTACGCGATCCGCTCCGGAAGCACCACCATCTCCGCGAACGCGCCCATCCTCCGATAATCCCCGCAGGAAACACCCAGTACCTGCCGCTCCTCGCACAGATTCACCTGCCCGCGACGGCAGAACACGCACCTTCCGCAATACACCGTCGAATCAAACGTCACGCGGTCTCCCACCGCAAACGTCTCGCATCGCGCGCCCCGCGCCACCACCGTGCCCGCGGCCTCGTGCCCCATTATCAGCGGCGGAATCCGCCTCCCGCTCGACCCGTCAAACCCATGCACATCGCTGCCGCAAATGCCGCACGCCTCTACCCGCACCAGCAGCTCATCCTCTGCCGGCTCCGGCGCCGGCATCTCCGTCATCTTCAGTTCCTTGTACGCGCTCAGTAAAAGAGCCTTCATGCTTCTGCATCCTCGTCCAGGAATCATCGCACCATTTCTGGTGCGCTGTTTGCTCCCAAGTCTACGCCTTGGCCTCTATGGTCATAAATTTGCTCTTCTCGCCTACGCTGGCGGATCCGCTGCCGATAAACAACCACGCCAGATTGTTTGTTACAACACATGGTCATCTCGTTCATAGCTCAATCTATGTACTTTTTGCATAGACATTATGCGGAAGATGTAAAAGCTACCCGCAAAACCTTGATATAGAAGGCACTTTGTCATAGATGACGAAATCTTCACGCCGGCAACAAGTCAGTTTTCTTGAGTCCGTTGTACAGTAACTTCGAACATCGCTTTCCCCCCACGGAGGTATCCATGAATCGCAAGCTTATCCTTGGCGCAGCCGCCGTACTTGCCGGCGCTGGCCTCACTGCTCTTACACTGACCGGGTGCGGTCAGGGCCCCATCAGCGGCAGCTCGGCCTCCGGAGCCAATGGCGCGGCCATGCTCGTGACCGTTGGTGATGCTCCTCTCAGCAACATCCTCTCGGCGCGCGTCACCGTCTCGTCCATCAGCCTCACGCCCTCCGGCGGCGGAAGCAACGTCACGGTGCTGTCCAGTCCCCGCACCATCGAGCTCTCCAGCCTCGGCGCCATTCAGGAACCCATTGAAACCGAAAATGTCGCCGCTGGAACTTACAGCGCCGTCAATATCGACATAAGCTCCGCAAAGGTCACTTATGTCGACGCCTCCGGAAGTGTGGTCACAGGCACGGCGACCGTCAATTCGCCGAATGACACCGTCACGCTCAATCCCACACTCACCGTCACCCAGGGACAGGATGTCAATCTGCGCTTGAATTTCAATCTCGCTCAGTCCTTTGACCTCACCAGCTCGACCCTCACCTTCACGCCGTCCATCACTTCGGTCGCCGCCTCCATCGAAAACGAAAACGAAGCCGACCGCGAAATCGAGGTTACCGGCTCGGTCGTGAGCATCAGTTCCACTTCCATCACGGTCAAATCGGCGTGCACCGGCGTTCAGTCCACCTTTACCATCAACTCTTCCACCCAGTTTGCCTCCAACATCACCGCCGGCAGTATCAAGCTGGGTTCCATCGTGACCGTGCGCGGCGCCATGCAGCCTGACGGCTCCTTGCTTGCCACTATGATCTCCGCGGCCATGGATGGTGGCGCATTCGGCAGCTCTGACGGAGGCGGCGTTGGCATCGTCACGGCAGTCACCACAGACTCCGGCGGCAACGTCACGTCCTTCACCTTCGTCCCACGCGAAGACTTCAGCGATTTCCCCGGTGTGTCCGTGACCGTCTCGCTCGCGTCTTCCACCACCTACGGCCTCAGTGAAGGAGCCGTTGCAGATGGCATTTCCCCCACCGCCTTCACCAATGCAGAAATCTTCCCCGGCCAGTCCGTCGAAGTCATCGGAACCCTGTCCAGCAGCACCATTGCAGCGCAGGAAGTCGATCTCGCGCCGGAAAGTCTCGCCGGAAAACTCTCGGCAGCTCCGCAAGGCACGGCTCCGGACTACACCTTCACCCTCCAGTTGCCCACGCAGTCGTTCCTCACCACCTACGACTCGCTGACCACACTCAACGCCTCAACCAACTCGCAGACCGAGTACGAAGATGGACTCAGCTCCACCAGCTTCGCCTCGCTCGCTGCAGGCACAGCTCTCGAGATGCACGGCTACCTGCTGCGCGACAGCTCCAACAACTACTCGCTCACCGTCTCGCACATCTCGCAGATCGAGACCGACAACTAACCTCCGGCCGCAGCATGCCGCAATCAGATGAGCCCCGCCTGAAAAGCGGGGCTCATCCATTTCTGCAGGTTCTTTCGTCTTTGCCGCGCTCACGCCTGCGCGGGAATCACATTCACCAGGAACGGCTCTTCCAGCAGCACGTTGTCGATCAGCCGCGTACCTCCCACAAACGCCGCCAAAACCACCAGCGCCCGGCCTTCCACTTCGCTCACGTCTTCCAGCGTCTTCGGATTCACCACCTTCAAATAGTCAATCCGCACCGTCGGCTCATACGCCATCACAAATAGCCCTGCCGATAGCAGCCGCTCTGCCGAGCGTTCTCCTTCCGCAAACCGGCTCTGGATCACCCGCAGCGTCTTATGCAGCACCAGCGCCTGCTCGTGTTCGTCCGGCAATAAGTAACCATTACGGCTACTCATGGCCAGCCCGTCGTCCTCGCGCACAATCGGACACACCACCAGTTCCGTCCTGAAGTGCAGATCCCGCACCATCCGCCGCAGCACCGCCACCTGCGCCGCATCCTTCTGCCCAAAAAACGCCCGGTCCGGCTCCACAATATGAAACAGCTTCGCCACCACCGTCGCCACGCCGCGAAAATGCCCCGGCCTCGAAGCCCCGTCCAGCCGTTCTCCAATCGGCCCCACATCTACATATGTGGTCGTGCCCGGCGGATACATTTCCATCACATCCGGCATGAACACCGCGTCCACGCCCTCGCGCTCCAGCAGCGCGCAATCCGCGTCCACATTGCGCGGGTACCGGTCGTAATCCTCCCGCGGCCCAAACTGTGTCGGATTCACAAAAATGGACACCACCACCGCGTCGCAGCGGTCTTTCGCCGCCCGCACCAGGCTCAGATGCCCCTCATGCAGCGCGCCCATCGTCGGTACCAGCCCGATACTCCGCGCACCGTGTATCTTTCCATTCCCTGCAGCCGCAGGCTGCCCACGCAGACTCTGCACTGCTGCCCGCATCTCGTCGACGGTCTTGATCCGTTGCATTTACGCCTTGCGTGCCAGCGTTGCCTGCGCCTCGGCTGGCAGATGGTAACTTTCCGCGTCAGAAGGAAATTCCCTCTGCGTCACATCCCGCACATACCCGGCAAGCGCCTCGCGAAACAGCGCCGCCGCGTCCGCATACTGCCGTACAAACTTCGGGGGCCTGCTAAAGCTCAAATTCACAAGATCATGAAACACGAGGATTTGTCCATCGCAATCTGGACCCGCGCCAATTCCGATCGTCGGAATCCCTACTTCTTCGGTAATCCGCGCCGCCACTTCCCTTGGCATCCCCTCCAGCACCAGCAGCACCGCGCCCGCCGACTCCAGCGCATGCGCGTCGTGCATCAGCTTCCCGATCGCCGCCACCGTCTTGCCCTGCACCTTGTAGCCGCCCATCCGGTGAACCGACTGCGGCGTCAGTCCCAGGTGTCCCACCACCGGAATTTCTGCGTCCGTCAGCCGCTCTACCATCTCCGCACGCGACGCTCCGCCCTCAATCTTCACCGCCTCTGCGCCGCCTTCCTTCACAAACCGCGCCGCGTTCGCCACCGCCTCGGCCGCCGTCACCTGGTACGACCCATACGGCATATCCGCTACCAGAACCGCGCGCCGCACCGCACGCCGCACCGCACGCGTATGATGCAGCATCTCGTCTACCGTAACCGGCAGCGTGCTCTCGTAGCCCATCACCACCATCGCCAGCGAATCCCCCACCAGGATCAGATCCACCCCGGCTTCGTCCACCAGCCGCGCCGTCGCGTAGTCGTACGCCGTCAGCGCCGTAATCGGCTGCCCATGCTCTTTTTTCTCTTGTAGTGTCTGAAACGTAACCTTGGCCGGAACAGCCTGCGGTCCAGCGCTCTCGGCGCTGCCAAAGTGCGGTATGCTCATCGTCGTCTCCAGTGCAGCTCCCCTCGCTTGGCGGATGCTACCCGAATACCTCAGACCTTACGCCCACCACCCCACTTTCGTAAAGCCAATCCGCCCTCCTGCCCATCCACAATCCGCCATTATCAACAGAGCAACTTATGGTTTTACGAATATTGAAATCCAAACTCCTACCAGATTCTGAAACCCTCCCGGCTCGCTCCAGCCCTAACCTTTTGATTCCATTACAACCCCGAAACGGCACTCGAATTGCGAATAAGCTTGGCAGCCAGAGACGTAAAGGCTCCCCTATTAGAGAGCCTGCAAGTTCGCTCCGGTTCGCGAGAGCTGAGACCTACGCGGTTTCGCCCCGGCCGGAGCATCAAGTCCCAATCTCCATCAAGTCCATGGATAGGGCATTTTCCGGGAGGCCAGTGACTGGCCATCATGATCGCCGTCTGCCCCGCGGACGGCGATTCTGTTTTGCGCCTTTCCCCGCTCCCGGCGCATCTAAGAAATAGATCACTTGTCAACGCCTCCAGCTCGGAGTAATATCGTCTTTGCCTATCGAGTAGCTGATGCCCGCCCCTTGGAAAGGCCGGCTCGCTGCATACATCGACTAGTCAAGACCCAGTGATCAGTGCCCTTACACCGTCCGCGGCATCTCTTTGCAGCGGTTCATCGTTCGGTGAAGGAAACCATTCGGAGTGTTGCACGTTCGAAATTCGGCTCGGTTGCGTTCCGCAGGCTCGCGGCTTTCCACCGCTGGCCCCGTTGCGTCCGTAGGGCTCGATGCAGATCGCCCCTCGGCCTGCCGTTAACTATGGCCTTTTGACCATCGCCGCCCCGTTTCCTCCGTAGAAACACGCGGCACTAACTATAAGTGCACCAGGAAGTGCAAGCATGACACCAGAGCAGAACGAGACGCAGGGCTTCGCGGATTCGCAAGCCAGCTTCCCGCCGCCATCCGCGCCCGCACAGGGCTCCACAGCCGCTGAGACCGCCGACTCCTCCGCCCAGGCCAACGGCCAGAACCAGGGAGGCGGTCACGGCCGCCGTCGCCGCCGCCGCAAAAAGAACAAGCAGGCCCAGCAAAACCAGCAGGCCAGCCCCGGAAACCAGCAGCAACAGCAGGCCAACCCCGGAAACCAGCAGCCGCGCAAGCAAAAGAATCAGCAGAAGTTCCAGCGCCAGGCCAACCCCGGAAACAACTACGGCAACGGCAATGGACAGGGCGGTGGCCGCCGCAAAAACAAGCAGCGCAAGCAGCACACCTTCGTCGGCCCCATGGACCACAGCTACCGCGCCGTCAACGGCAACGTCGCCGACGCCCCGCCTGCCACCATCGATGTCCGCAACGGCACCGTCAACGGCAATGTCGGCGGCTATATGGACTCCATCTGGGACGCCCCGCTCCCCGTCCGCAAAGATGCGCCCACACGCATCTTCTGCTTCATTGACGACCTCTTCTTCGTCGCCAAAATCAACGAGGTCGCGCGCAAAACAGGCATCAAGGTCGGCTTCCTCAAGGGCGCCGAGAAGGAAGTCGTCGCCAAACTGATGGAAACCCCCGAAGAGGAGCGCCCTTCGCTCATCATCTTCGACCTCAACAACGCCAACGCCAAACCTCTCACCCTGATCCCAAAGATCAAGGCAAAGTTCAAGCGCGGAACCTCTGTCGTCGGATTCCTCTCCCACATCCAGGGCGACCTCAAGGTCAAGGCGCTCGAAGCCGGCTGCGATACAGTCATGCCACGCAGCGCCTTCTCCCAGAACCTGCCCAACCTGCTCCTCCGTCACGGCCTCGAAGAAGAAGCCTTCGACGCCCTCGACCGGATGTAAGCAGTAGGAAATGTTGTCATTCTGAGGCGAAGCCGAAGAATCTGCATTTCAACACCTTCGATCCAGACAAAGGCCCGCTCCCCGAGCGGGCTTTTGCTTTCCAGCAGCGCCACAAACCGTCAGGCCAGCCTGATCAGCGTCTGCAGTTCCCGCTCCAGTACGGCCTGCACCTGTTCCGGTGTCGCATTCGGGCCAACCGGCATACGCATGGAAATGACAGAGCCCCCCTGCCCTCGCGGCATCGCACGAACATACGCGCCGCCCCGCTTGCCTCCCGGCAGATCCCGCAGATACTCGACAGCGAAGTCGGCCTCATGCGGAACCACTTCCAGAGAAAAGATGTCGCCGCCCTTGGTCACCCGGTAGGTCGAACCTCCGACGGGTTCCACACTCTCTGCAAACACCGGCGCCCATTGCGGGATCAGAACAGGGTCCACCAGTTTTGCATAAACGCGCTCAGGCTCCAGCTCGCACTCCATCACACACGTCACAGTTTCCATCGACACACAGCATCAGATGGAACCATCTTTTCCCTCGATGCACAAAACAGCACTCCCATGCTCCGCACCGCCTCTGGCTTGAGCGGGACGGAGACATCCAGAGGCGCGCAATTTCTCCTCGCGCCTTTCTGGAAGCATGCGCGGGCCTCATCGAAGCGAAGCATCGACCACCCATGGCGGAGCCGCTTCCGCACCACGCTACCGCCCGCCCGGCGAGTCCCTGCATCCAACCCACCATCCCATGAATCTTTCCACCCTCCTCCAGGACCGTGCCCGTCTCCGCGAACTTCTCTTCCGTCTCAGCGTCCTCCTCAAGGGCCTCGACGCCCTGCTGGAAATCCTCGGAGCCATCGCCCTCTGGCTCATCAGCCCCGGCTTCCTCGCCTCCGCCGTCCACCTCCTCACCCAGGACGAAATCGCCGAAGACCCCCACGACCTCGTCGCAAACTGGCTCCGACACGCCGCCGCCCGTTTCTCGCTCTCCAGCGAGCACTTCATGGCCATCTACCTGCTCGCCCACGGCATCATCAAGATCGCCATCGTTGCCGCCCTGCTCCGCAACCGCCTCTGGGCCTACCCCGTCGCCATCTTCGTCTTCACCGGCTTTATCGCCTACCAGCTCTACCGTTTCACCCTCACCGGAGGCATCGGTCTTATCCTCCTCACCCTCTTTGACCTCATCCTCATCGCTCTCATCTGGCTCGAATACCGCGCCCAGCGCCGCCTCCGCACCGCCATCCTCTGAATCCATCGCCGCCCGCTCTCTTCTTCACTGGCTCCCGCCCTCGCATTTGCTCTACTCTTGAATCAGCACCATGGACCCGGCCCGTATCCACGGCATGAGCCTTTTCCGGAACCGCGACGGCAACCCCGCTGCCGCCATCAGGGAGCCACGGCATGCGTAAAGATGCGGATCAGGCCGCCGCGCCCCTCAAAACACCCGCCGACGCCGAACTCGAAGCCGCGCTCGGTTACACCTTCCGCCGGCGCGAACTCCTCACCTGCGCCCTCACCCACAGCTCGCTCGCCTACGAGCAGGCCGTCACACCCCAGCCCGCCCGCACCGACGCCAAAGCCGCGCCCAGA
>JAJZJJ010000126.1 GCA_021810175.1 Acidobacteriota bacterium
CCGGATGGGGAGCCAGTGCGAAGGCTCTGGCCAACATTGAGCGCCTCCGCCAGGGAGCGGGCGTAGTGGTTACCGGGCAGCAGGTGGCGCTTTTCGGCGGGCCGCTCTTCACGCTGCTGAAGGCCGCCACGGTTGTCCGACGGGCTCAGGCGGCGAATTGCGTTCCGATTTTCTGGCTGGCCTCGGAAGACCACGATCTGGCGGAAGCGGATCATGTGACGCTGCCTGCGCGCCACGCGCTGCACACGCTGCGCCTGCATCCCGAAGGTCCGCATACCGGCCAGCCGGTTGGAACCGTTCGGCTGGGAGCGCAGGTAACGCAGTTGCTGGACCGGGCCGCGGAGCTGATCGGCGGCACGCCGGAGTTCGATCTGCTGGTTTCGGCTTATACTCCGGAGGCGACGTTTGCTTCGGCTTTCGCGCGGTTGCTGGCGGCGATTTTTGCGGATCATGGGCTGGTGGTGATCGATGCCTCGACGCGGGAATTCCACCGGCTGGGTGCGCCGGTGCTTCGCCAGGCGATTGAGCGGGCCGACGAGCTGGAAGCGGCGCTGCACGAGCGCGACCGGCTGCTGGCCGAGCGGGGATACCATTCTCAGGTTCTGGTTGCTCCGGGCGCGAGCCTGCTGTTTTTGATTGACGAAGCCACGGGAGCCCGCCAGCATCTGCGGCGGAAGAACGGTGGCTGGGTGGTGAACGGGTCCGACGGAAAGGCTCAGTACTCGACGGAGGAGTTGTTGGCGATCCTCGACGCCGCCCCTGAGCGCCTGAGCCCCAATGCGCTGCTGCGCCCGGTATTCCAGGATTATCTGCTGCCCACGGTGGCCTATGTGGGCGGTCCGGCTGAGATTGCGTATTTTGCGCAGAACCAGGTGGTCTCGCAGGCGATTCTGGGGCGAACGACGGCGGTGCTTCCGCGTCTGAGCGCTACGCTGATTGAGCCATCGATCGACAAGGTGCTGGCGCACCACGATCTGTCTCTGAAGGATATTTTCGAACTGCATCCGGACGAACTGGCGAACCGGCTGGGCGCCCGCGCCATTCCCATCGAAGGCAAGCAGCGCATCGCCGCTACAGGCAACGCGCTGGACAGCGAGCTGCAGACGCTGATCGAGTGGAGCGAGTCACTCGACGCGGAACTGGGCCGCGCCGCGAAGGTTGCGGCGTCCAAGATGCGCTATCAGATGAACCGGCTGCGGCGGCTGGCCGCGAATTACCAACTCCAGCGGGAGGGCAGCATTCGCCGCCATGTGGATACGCTGTGCTTCAACCTTTTCCCGGATCGTCATCCGCAGGAGAGGACGATCGGCGGAATGGCGTACCTTTCACGCTACGGTTTGCCGCTGCTGGATACCTTTGTTGAGGTAGCCGGGCAGCAGTGTCCGGGACATAAGGCGATCTGGCTGTAGCGGGCTGCGAAGCCCCCTCCACTGTGACAGACTGTTCACGTGAGAAAGCTTCTTCTTTCGTGGAGTAGTGGGAAGGACAGCGCGTGGACGCTGGAGCAGCTGCGGCGCAGCGGCGAATATGAATTGTGGGGGCTGCTGACGACGGTGAATGCCGCGTTTGACCGGGTGGCGATGCACAGCACTCGGCGGGCGCTGCTGGAGATGCAGGCGCGGGCGGCCGGTTTGCCGTTGCGGGTGGTCCCGCTGCCGTGGCCGTGCTCCAACCTGGAGTATGAGGCCGCCATGCGCGGGGCATGCGATGAGGCGGTTGGCGGCGGCATCGGCGCGATGGCTTTCGGCGATCTATTTCTGGAGGATGTGCGGCGGTACCGGGAAGAGCGGCTGGAGGGGACGGGGCTGACTCCGGTGTTTCCGCTGTGGGGTATGGAGACGCGGCGGCTGGCGGAAGCGATGATCGGCTCGGGGTTGCGGGCGCGGATTGTCTGTGTGGATCCGCGCAGGCTGCCGGCGGAGTTTGCCGGGCGAGAGTTCGACGCGGACTTTCTGCGGGATTTGCCGGAGGGGGTGGATCCATGCGGCGAAAATGGCGAGTTTCACACGTTTGTGTATGCGGGGCCGATGTTCCGGGAGGCGATTCCGATCGAGAGCGGTGAGGTGGTGGAGCGGGACGGATTTGTCTTTGCCGACGTGCGGCCGGCTGAGGCTACAATCGGCGCATGATCCTTCATACATTTGCCTTTCGCTGGAAGCCGGGAGTGACGGAAGACCAGCGGCAGAATGCGATTGCGTCCATCCGCGAGCTACAGGGCAAGATTCCAGGGCTGGAAGCGACGTGGGTAGGCGTGAACTTTTCGCCGCGTTCGCAGGGATATGAGCTGGGCGGCGTGATGCAGTTTGCGAACCGCGAATCGCTGGAGGCGTATGCGGGGCATCCGGCGCATCAACGGCTACTGAGCTGGCTGATGCCGCTGATCGAGCCGGTCGAGGTGGATTTCGAGGCGTAGCGGCTATTGGCCGCGGTGCATGAGCGGCACAAAACGCATGGTGCGGAAATCGAAGGTGTAGCTCCTGAGCTGGTCGAGAGAATCCTCGCCGAGGATGCCATAGTAGCGATCGATGGCGAGCCCGGTGGGCTGGGCGAAGGCTTCGATTTCGTGCAGGGTGATTGGGAATCCGCGGAAGTTCAGGTGGATATTTTCGGCGGTGTAGGCCGCGATGGGTTTTTCCTGGCCGGGGACGGGCAGGAGATCCCGGCGCTCGCCGTGAAAGTCGGCGAGGTGGCTGCGGTAATAGTGTACGGTGAGCAGGGAGCCGACGACTCCGGGATTGACAGCGTAGAGGCGATCGGCGCCTGCCGGGCCCTCGGCGACGATGAGACGCTGGCCGTCGGAGAAGAACGGGGCTCCGACGTGCAGTGGCCTGTTTTGGGAGAAGTAGAGGCGCTGGTTGTCGGTGATGGTGACCTTGCCGAGAGCAGCGATGAGCGGCAGAGCGAATACGCCCTGGATCTGGTACTGGCGGGCGCGGTCGTAGAGGTCGGAGTCGTTGCAGACGACAGCGGGGACGTTTTGGAATACGGCGTCGCCGAGTTTGAGCCGCTGAATGACGGTGGCGTGGACCGGGATGGGCGATCCGGTGATGCTGTCGACGATGATGGTGGCGGCTGACAGGTGCAGGCCGATGAGCTTCGCCTGGGAACGGGTGAGCATGGTGAAGCTGGCAGCCGGATCGAAGAGCCAACTGGCGGCGTGGCGGTCAACCCAAACGGAGACTTCGTTGAGGTCGAGGGGATCGCGATAGGTGGGGATGGTGAAATTGCCGGTGAAACTGAGAGTTTGCGGGGGCGCGGACTGGAGTTCGGGCAGCAGCTTTGAGGGGATCTCGATGGCGATGCGGTTGGCGGGGGTGAGCTGGGCGGAGCAGCAGCGGTGGAGGGCGGCGTATTCGGCGGTGGCCTTTTGGTACTGGAAGGTGCGGAAGTAGTCGTCGGCGAGGGCCATGCGGACCCGCTTTTCGCGGACGCGGTTGGGGCCGGTGGCGAGAGCGGGGAGGAGCGGTTCCAGCAGGGAGATGGACTCGGCGTAGCGGCCCTGGCGGTTGCGGAGGATGCCGCGGTAGAAGGACGCGCTGGGATCTTTGGTGTGGGTGAGAGCGTCTTCGAGGCCGAGCCAGTCGTGATCATCCAGGAGCTGACGGAGCGGAGGCGCGGGCCGGGCGGAGGCGATAGCTCCGGTGACGACCTGGGCCGGCGGCTGGTGGGGATGCCGGACGGGCGTGGCTGTTTGCGGAGTTGCCTGGGGGAAAGGCAGCAGAGTGGAAGCAAGGAGGGCGAGCCAGAGCATGGAAGTCCTGACAACAGTGTGGGGCTGAGGCGGAGGAATGCGCAAACCGGAGGAAATGCGGCCCGGAGCCGCGGCCCGGATGGTGGGCAGAAGGGCCGGAGATCCGGGCCGCGAGTGACTACTGGATACGGATGTCGCCGGAGCCGGTGGAGACCCGGACGGTGGGGCCGCCTCCGTTGATGTCGCCCTGGATGTGATGGTGTCCGAGATTGCCGTGGGTGGTGATGGCCGGACCGGAGTGGATGCTGCCGGAGCCGGGGCTGGCGTCGAGGGTGAAAGCCGCGCCGCCGGTGCTGAGAGTGACGTCACCGGAGCCGGTGTGGAGCTGCCAGCCGGCGGTCGGGCGTCCGGCGACCTGGATGTTGCCGGAGCCGGTCTGGGCGTAGAGCGATCCGGTGACTCCCTGCAGGCGGATGCCGCCGGAGCCGGTGCGGGCGCGGACGTCGGAGGCGGAGTGAAGGCTGGCCTCGATGTTGCCGGAGCCGGAATTGAGCGAGACGGAGCCGGAAGCGCCGTCCGCCTGGATGGAACCCGAACCGGTGTTGGCTTTGAGCGATCCGCCGAGGCCGTCGATGCGCAGGTTGCCGGAGCCGGAACCGACGTCCAGCTGGGTTCCGCGGGGCGCGGTGACGTCGTAGTCGATGGAGACATTGCGGAACTGCATGTGGCGACCGATGGTGACGATGTTGCCGCTCTGGTCGATGGGGGGATGATCCACGACCTGGCGCACGCGGTCCGCGGCGGAGGATCCGCCGAAGGCCCAGGCGCTGGACTGAACGTGACCGACAATGTGGATTTCGCCGGCGGGCCCCGGCGTGATGTGGATGTAGCCGGCGCCGGTGTTGACGGAGAGCACGAGCTGGCCGGAGACATGCAGAGTGCGGTCAAATGTGCCCTGGGCGGCGCGCGCGGCGGCGGGTGCGAGGGCGGCGAGAACGGCGACGGCAAGAGCGATCGACAACCTGCGGGAAGTGCGCATGGGAGTCCTCCTGATGGCGAATGACGACTGGTGCTGGTTGTTGCGCCGCGATCCTTACTGCTGGAGCACGACGGTTTGTCCTTCCTTCAGGCCGGAGAGAATCTCGGTGCGGCTGCCGTTGGAGATTCCGGCGACGACGGGGACCTTTGTTTCACCGCTCTTGGCTTTGGGATCGGGCACGTAGACGAAGGCCTGCTTTTGGCTGTTCCAGGTCATGGCCTGTTCGGGCACGCTGAGCGCGTTATGGTGCTCGGTGACGATGATGTCGGCGTTGGCGGTCATCTTGACCTTGAGCTTGCCGCCGGGATTGTCGATGGAGACGCGGACCTCGAAGGTGGTGACGTTGTTCTTTTCGACGCCGAGCGGGGAGATCCTGGTGACATTGCCGTGGAAGATCTCGTTGGGGAAGGACTCGACGTGGATGCGGGCGGGCTGGCCGAGGTAGACGCTGCCGATGTCCGCCTGATCGACTTTGCCGTCGACGTAGACCTTGTGAATGTCGCCGATGGTCATGACCTTGGTGGCGGTGGAGCCGAGGACGAGGATGGAGCTGACGGCGTCGCCGACTTCGACGTCGCGGGAGAGCACCATGCCGTCGATGGGGGAGACCAGTGTGGTGTAGCTGAGCTGCTCATTGAGCTGCTCGAGATTGGCTTTGGCTTCCTGGACCTGGGCCTCGGCCTGCTTCAGCTTGGCCTCATCGACGCCGATCTGCGCGATGGCGGCCTGCTTCTTGTTCTCCTGGGCGAGGTAGTCGCGCTGGGCGTCGTCGAGAGCCTGCTGGGAGACGACGCCGTCTTTGAACATCTTCAGGTTGCGGTTGTAGGTTTCTCTGTACATGGCCACTTCGGGGGCGGCGGCGTTGACCTTGTCCTCGGCGATATTGGCGCGGGATGAGGTAACGTTGGCCTCAGCGGCAGCGAGCTGGGCGCGCTGGGCGGCGACCTGGGCACGAATTTCCTGCTGGTCGAGCTGGGCGAGAACCTGGCCCTTGTGGACCATCTGATTGATATCCACGTAGAGCTTTCAACGATGCCGCTGGCCTTGGACTTGATTTCGACCTTGGTGATGGGCTCGATGGGGCCGGTAGCGACAACGGATTTGGCGATGTTGCCGCGGGTCACTTTGGCGAGACGGCTGGCGGGGAGCTTTGTGCCGCGCCGGGTGGCGGCAACCCCGCCGATGACGATGGCTATCACAGCCACAAGGATGATGCTGCTCCACAGCCACCAGCGCCGTTTCCGTCTGCTTTGCGTCTGATTCACTACGAAATACCTCCGGGACCGCGATGAAGAATACGCACGGGCGCGGGATGCGGTTCCCTGAGAGTGAGACGGGCCGCGGGGGCGCTTTGCTGAGGCTGTGCGATAGGATGATGGGGTGCAAGTACTGGTCTATTCCGCCTCGTGGTGCCGCGACTGCCGGGAAGCCAAGCGCTTTCTGGAAACCCACAACATTCCGTACACGGAAATTGACATTGAAGAGACGCCGGGCGCGGCCGAAGAGGTGCTGGCGCACGTGGGCAAGCGGGCGATTCCGCAGTTCGTGATCGACGGCGAGTGGGTGCAGCCGTATCGGCCGGGGCGCGGGTTCCTGCATGCGGAGATGCGGGCGCGGTTCGGGATTGAAGAGCCGAAGCACGGGTTGCTGTCGTTTTTGCACAAGTGACGGAGCAGGCAGCGGGTAGCAGGCGGCAGGCAGCGGTAGCAGCTCGCGGTCCGCGGGCTCTGGATGGTGGCCCCCCTGGGTCAAGATTTTTCTATCCATATGATTCCAAATAGCTTGTTGTTTTGCTCCAAAGGCTCTGGGCTGGAAGTGCCTGATAGCAGGGCAGATGGCCAGAGGCTTTAGATCGGCAGGTAGCAGGTAGCAGGCAGCAGGCAGCGATTCTCCCGGTCGGGCCCCCTTTCCACTGGTATATCCCCTCCCCGAGGTTCATTAGGGAAGTGATTGAATTTAGGGGGGGATAGCGAGTGACAGCCAGGGTAATCTCCCTCTATCCATTTGAATGGATGTCATTTACGAGGCGGCTGTGTGTGATCACCTCACGGCCGTCTGTGACCAAGTGGCGGCTGCGAGGCCCATCTGATTGAAAGCAGATCAGATGGTCAGTGTCGCGAGGTGATCAGAGACGGTCGCGAAGCGTGGGCTCGCGGCTGTCTTTGATCGCCAGGCGGAAGACGGTCACTGCGAAATCGCGGCTGACCGGGAATGGGCGAATCGCCAACAGAAAAGCGGACCCCGATGGGGGCCCGCCTGATGAATTTTGTTTCTATATATCCAGACTATCAGGGCGTGCGAGCAATCGTGCCAACATTGTTGCGGTTGATTGCCAGGTAAAGCCTCTGGAATGAGCGTGCGTTACCTTGGTGCGGGTGGTGGAAGGTTGACGGCCAGACCGGGGTACGGACCGGGAGGAAGGCTGACAAAATGGATCGGGCAGATTCCTGACACTGCAACAGGGGCTGAGGGCAGCGAAAAGGTTGCGTTGCCGGCAGGCTTGCCCGGCGGGGCTCGCGGTTAATAGGGAAGGCCGCGCAGGATGAGGCCTCCGAAGATGTCGGCCCAGGCGTGAGTGACCATGATCGGCCGGAGGTTGCGAAGGCGCACAGCGAAGATGCCCAGCAGGGTTCCGGAGACGGTGATGAGGACGACCTGCCTGAATCCGAGATAAAAGTGGCCCAGACCGAAGAGAAGCGCCTGGAGGACGATGCCGAGGTTGGTGCTGCCGGTCCATGCGGAGAACTGCCTGAGGAGGTAGCCGCGGAAGGCAAGCTCTTCCGAGACGCCGGAGATGGCGGCGAGCACGATC
>JAJZJJ010000127.1 GCA_021810175.1 Acidobacteriota bacterium
CCGCGGCGGATTCACCGCCAGCTTCACCGGGGCATACCTCAGCCATCCCGCTGCGCCATTCTCCGCGTGCAGCGGCAGCCCAAAAAGCAGGGCGGCTGCGCCTGCCAGCGCAACCGCCTTCTGTTTACAAATCACCTTTGTCGGCTCCTATTCCGGTAACTGCTTCGTCCCGTGAATCGAGAACTCCACCGTCTGCGCCCCATTCCCTGTCGGCTGGCTTCCGCCCACAAAGATCTGGTACTTGCCCGGCTCCACCTCGCGCTGCCCGGCTTCGTTCACCAGGCTCAGTTGCCGCGCGCCCAGCGTAAAGGTCAAATGCCGCGTCTGCCCCGGAGCCAGAGACACGCGGTCAAAGCCCTCCAGCGAGTGCAGCGGATTCACCCCGTTCTGCGGCGCCACCACGTACACCTCCGTCACCGCCGATCCATCCATCTTGCCCGTGTTCGTTACATCCGCCTCCACGGTCAGCGGCTCGCCCGCCTTCACGTTCTTGGTCGAAAGATGCACATGCGAGTACTCAAACGTCGTGTAGCTCAGCCCATACCCAAACGGAAACAGCGGCTGGCCCGTAAAGTACCGGTACGTCCGGTCCTTCATCGAGTAATCCGTAAACGGCGGCAGTTGATCCACTGACTTGTAGAACGTCAGCGGCAGCTTCCCGCCTGGATCATTCACCCCGCTCAGCGTCTCGCCAATCGCCGTGCCGCCCGCCTCGCCCGGATACCACGCATCCAGAATCGCGGTCGCATGCTGCGCCGACCAGTCCAGCGCCACAGCGTTGCCGGCCATCAGCACCACCACCACCGGCTTGCCCGTCGCTTCCAGCGCATGCAACAAGCTCTGCTGTGTCTTCGGCAGTTGCAGTTTTGTCAGGTCACCCCCATCAAATCCGGGTACCTTGATCGGCATTTCCTCGCCCACAAAGTCCGGCGACAGGCCCATCACCGCCACCACCACGTCCGACTTTTTCGCCACGTCCACCGCCTGCTCGCGCAGCGCACTCTCCGGCGGATACCAGTTCAGCGTGATCCCCGCTCCAAATAGCTTCGACTTGTGCGAATACTCCAGTTGGAACGTATGCGGTTTCGTGTCCGTAAACGTCACGTCGAAGACCGGCATCCTGCTCGAATGATGCGGCGCACTCTCCTGCGTCGCACCCGACGACACCTGCTTGCCATTGATCCACAGCGTGTAGGCTTCCAGGTCATTGCAGGGCCAGCAATGGGACCAGCTGACCTGCATGCGGTACGTCCCGGGCGTAGGCGCCTGAATCGTGCCCGTCCAGCGCACGCTGAAGCTGTTCGCCGGCACGCCCGGCATCGGACTCGCCGCATCCCAGTCAAAATTGATCTGCTTGTCCACCCTCGTCACCACCGGCTTTCCGCGGAACGACGCATTCGCATAGTACTGCGCCTTCAGTCCATCCACCATCGAGCCATTGCCCGGATGGAAGCTCGTCCGCGGCATCGGAATCGGCAGCCGCGTGTCATACGACGAGCCCTGCGCGTACAGCAGCTTCGCATGCGGAAACGCCGCCGCAATCCCATCCACCGGCATCACCGGGTCCGACGGAGTCCCGTTGTAATTGCCTTCCAGAGCCGACAACTCCGCTGCGTTCGGGCCCACCACCGCAATCGTCTGCACGTTCTTCAGCGGCAGAAGGTGGCCCTCGTTCTTCAGCAGCACGATCGAGTCGCGCGCATCCTTCAGCGCCAGCGCCCGATGCGCCGGCGAATTCACCTCGCGGAACGGAATCTTCGTGTAGGGCACATCGCTCGGCGGATCGAACATCCCCAGCCGGAACCGCGCCGTAAACAGCCGGTCCACCGACTGGTCAATCGTCTTTACGGAGATCAACCCTTCCTTCACCGCCTCCGGCAGCGCCTTGTAGGTGTCGCCGCAGTTCGTGTCCGTTCCTGCCTTCACGCCCGCCGCCGCTGCCTCTGCCGCAGTGGCCACGTAACCGTGCGCCCCCGGCCGGTAAAAGTCTGAAATCGCTCCGCAATCGGACGTGATATAGCCGCCAAAGCCCCACTTGCCGCGCACCACATCAGCCAGCAGCTTGTTCGCGCAGCTCGGAACCCCGTTGATCGCGTTGTACGAGCACATCATCGAGTCCGCATGGCCCTCGGTAATCGCCGCCCGGAACGCGGGCAAATACGTATCCTCAAGATCGTGCTGCGTCACCACCGCATTGATCTTGTGCCGCATCGGTTCCGGACCGTTGTACACCGCAAAATGCTTCGGCGTCGCAATCGTCTTCAGGTACTTCGGATTATTCCCCTGCAGCCCGCGCACATACTGCACGGCCATTGTCCCGGTCAGAAACGGATCTTCCCCGTATGTCTCCTGTCCGCGGCCCCAGCGCGGATCGCGCACGATATTGATGTTCGGCGCCCATAGCGTCAGCCCGTAATAAATGCTGTGCAGGTTGCGCCGCATCGCCCATTCGTACTTCGCCCGCGCCTCGGTCGAAATCGTGTCCGACATATTCCTCACGTCCGCCGGATCAAACGTCGCAGCCATGCCGATTGCCTGCGGAAACACCGTCGCATATCCCGACCGCGCGATCCCGTGCAGCCCTTCGCTCCACCAGTTGTACGCCGGTACCCCCAGGCTCGGAATCGCAGGCGCCTCGTTCATCATCTGCGAGACTTTCTCTTGCAGCGTCATCCGCGAAACCAGTTCATGCACCCTCTGCTGCAACGGCTGATTCGGGTTATCCCACGGAAATTCCTTCTTCGACTGCGCGATGCCCGGCATCGCAACCAGTCCCATCAGGCAAACCCCTGCCGCTGCCCTCACGGCCCGGCGGCATAGCGTTGCATTCACTCGCTTCATGGCGCTCCTTCTTATCTCTAACTCTTGTTCCATCATGCAGGAACAGCAGGCGATGGTCGCCCTTTGGCGACAAAACCGCTCTCAGTAATTCGATTTACCACCGCCAGCCAAATTATCCCGTCCACACGCGCCCCCGTCAAACGCCGCCTGTGCCTCGTGCGCCCGAATTTCCCCTTCGCCTCGACAACGCTGCCCGCCCGCGCGCATCCTATTCAATTACAAGACCTTCCATGCAGCCGTCCTCGATACCAAACAGGATTCCATCGCTCATCCGGCGCATTCGCGCCCGCTTCCAGCGCACGTACTACTTCTTGCGCGGAAGCTATTGGCTGCCTCACGTACCGCTCTCTCTGCTCCTCTGCCTCGGCGGCTGGTGGATCCTCGACAACAAATTCGGCAGCTCTTGGCAGATCTACGTCCATCAGCTCGCACAAGGGCAGTTCAATCTCCCGCCGCGGCTCTTCCCCTCGCTCTTCATCGGAGGCGGCATGTTCGTCATGGGCCTCGCCCTGCTCTGGCGTTCCCGCCTCGCATGGACCATGGCTATCCTGCTGGTCTCCCTCGGCCTCGTCAACACTCTCCTCATCGTTCAGGCTCATGAAGAAGCCATGCTGGGCTACTTCGCCTTCGCGCTGCTCCTGCTCATCTGGAACTACCGCCATTTCAGCCGCTCCAGCGTCGCCGCCAGCACTCTCTTTGCCGTCACCTCGGTGGTCATGCTCCTCACCTATGCCACTTTCGGCGCATACTACCTCGGCCAGGGCTTCCAGCCCCATATCACCGACCTTCCCACCGCGCTCTACTACGCCATGGTCACCATGAGCACCGTCGGCTACGGAGACATCACGCCTCACACCCTCAAGGCGCGCATGTTCACCATCTCCGTCATTGTTCTCGGTGTGGCCGTCTTCGCTACTTCGCTCACCGCCGTCATCGGGCCTCTCGTCGGCCAGAACCTGCAGCGCATCCTTAACCGCAAAGGCACTCCCATGCATCGCGAAAAGCATTTCGTCGTCATCGGCAACACGCCCCTTGCCGTCAACACCTGGCGCGAGCTCGCCCGCCGCGGCCGCCACGTCACCCGCATCGTCCGCGAGCAGCCCGAAGAAGGCCTGCCCAAAGACGTCGACATGGTCGTCGGCGACCCCAGTATGCTCGACGTCCTCCGCGAAGCCGGCGCCCACCGCGCCGAAGCCGTCCTCGCCATGCTTGCCGACGATAGCGAAAATGCCTTCACCATCCTCGCCGTCAAGGAGCTCAACGGCGTCGCCCGCACCGTCGCCGCCGTCAACGACGCCCGCCACCTCAGCCGCGTCAAGCTCGTCCAGCCCGACGTCGTCATCGCTCCCCAGGTCCTCGGCGGCGAACTCACCGCCATGTTGCTCTCCGGCGAACAGGTCACACCGGAATTTGTCATGGAACGCGTTTTCCAGAATACCCAGACCACTCCCAAAAACTCTTGATTTTACAAACACTGCAATGCACGCTCTCGGAAATCACCTCCGGAGACTTGCCAGTGATGGGGATCACCGCAGTATCATGTTTCAACAGAGGAAAGTTTTACCAACGCCGCATCCTCTCTCGTCCTAAGTTCCGCGGCCCTGTGAGGGTTTATGTCTCTTCAGTTGAGAGTGAATCGGAAAATCATCCCGGTGGATGCTGCTCCGGACACACCCTTGTTATGGGTCCTGCGTGAACACCTCGGGCTCAAAGGGCCGAAGTTTGGATGCGGCGTCGGTGCCTGCGGGGCCTGCACCGTCATCATCAACGGCATCGCCACCCGCTCCTGCATCACCCCCGCGTCCGCTGCGGTCGGTGCGGACGTCACCACGATTGAAGGCCTCTCGGCCGACGGCACACACCCGCTCCAGCAGGCTTGGCAGCAACTCGACGTTCCCCAGTGCGGCTACTGCCAGGCTGGTCAGATCATGAGCGCTGCCGCCCTGCTTCAGCACACGCCCCACCCCACGGACGAACAGATTAACGACGCCATGGACGGCAACCTTTGCCGCTGCGGAACCTACGCCCGCATCCGCGAAGCCATTCACAAGGCTGCCGCCGCGGCAAACTCTACGCAATCTGGCTCCAGCGCGTTTCATAAACCCGCCGCGACCTGAAGGGAATCGAGCGAGACCCGCAATCGAAGCGGGGCTCGTCCGCTCCCATAGGTCACGGATCTATTTTTGAAACACGCTGCAAGAACCGTAACGGAGGATCTTCCCGTGCAATTCACCCGGCGGCACTTTTTGAAAATTGGCGCTGTGGCTGGTGGCGGCCTCGCCATCGCCCTCTACGATCTCCCCTGGTCGGATATTCGCCCCTTCGCTGAAGTCTACGCCGCGGGCGGACTTTCCCCGCACGCCTTCGTCCATGTTCATCCGGACAATACCGTCACCATCATGTCCAAGGACCCGGAGATCGGCCAGGGCATCCGCACCTCGCTGCCCATGATCATTGCCGACGAACTTGACGTCGACTGGAGCCAGGTCCATGTCGTCCAGGCCGACCTCGACCAGGCCATCTACGGCCCCCAGTTCGCCGGCGGCTCCATGGCCACTCCCATCAATTGGGAGCCCATGAACATGGTTGGCGCCACCGGCCGCCGCCTCATGATCCTCGCCGCGGCGCGGCGCTGGGGCATTCCCGCTGACTCCTGCACCACCTCCGGCGGCCACGTCTACGACAAGGCCGGCAATCGCTCCTTCACCTACGGCGAGCTCGCCGCCGATTGCGCCAAGCTCCCCGTCCCGGATGCATCCAGCATTTCCCTCAAAAAACCCTCCGAGTACCGCATCATCGGCGAATTCACACCCGGAGTCGACAATCCCGCCATCACTACCGGAAAGCCTCTCTTCGGCATCGACGTCACCGTTCCCGGCATGCTCTACGCCGTCGTTCAGAAGTGCCCCGTCTTCGGCGGCACCGTCAAGCACGCCAACCTCGACGCCATCCGCCGCATGTCCGGCGTTCGCGACGCCTTCGTCATTGCGGGCGATCAACACACCAACAATCCCGCCATCGAGCCCGGCATTGCCGTCGTCGCAGACACCTGGTGGCAGGCCCAGGCCGCACGCCTTTCGCTCAACGTTGACTGGGACACCACCGCCGCCTCGCCCACGGCCCCGGAACAAAGCACCGAATCCTTCAACCAGAAGGCCGCGGAGTTGCTCCCGCAGCAGCCCAGCTATAACCTCCGCTCCTATGGCGACCTCGAAAGCGCCTTCCGCGCGCCTTCCACCAGGGTCATCGAAGCCGACTACGCCTATCCGTTCCTCGCCCACGCCACCCTCGAGCCCCAGAACACCGCCGCCCGTTACCAGGACGGCAAACTCGAAATCTGGACCAACAGCCAGGCTCCCGCGGGTGGCCGAGGCCAGGTCGCCAAGACCCTTGGCATCAGCGAAAGCGATATCACCGTCCACATGATCCGCGCGGGCGGTGGCTTTGGACGCCGCCTCCGCAATGAATATATGGTCGAAGCGGCTTGGATCTCCCGCGCCGTCAAGGCTCCCGTCCACGTCCTCTGGTCGCGCGAAGACGACTTCACCCACGACTCCTACCGCCCTGCCGGCTGGCATCACCTCAAGGCTGGCATCGATGCCCACGGCCGCCTCACCGCCTACAGCCAGCATCTGGTCACATTCGGTGACGGCAAGAGCGTTGAATCCTCCGCTGGCATCGGACCAAACGAATTTCCCGCCGGCCGCGTCCCCAACTACCAGATCGGCTACTCCACCATGCCGCTCTTCCTGCGCACCGGCCCCCTGCGCGCTCCCGGCTCCAACGCTTACGCCTTTGTCGGCCAGTCTTTCCTGGATGAAGTCGCCCACGCAGCCGGCCGTGATCCGGTCGACTTCCAGCTCGAACTCCTGGCCAACACGTACGATGGCGGCGGAGATCGTTACTACCTGCCCGAGCGTCTGGCCGGCGTACTCCGTCAGGTCGCGGAGGAATCCGGCTGGCGTAAACGCAAGAGTGGCAATGGGCAGGGCTGGGGCATCGCCGCATACGCCTGCCATCTCGGCTTCTGCGCCCAGGCCGCCCACGTCAGCGTCGCCTCCCAGAACCGCGTCCGCGTCCATGAAACCTGGTCCGTCACCGACGTCGGCAGCCAGATCGTCAATCCCTCCGCTGCTCGCGCACAGGTCGAGGGAGCCACCATCGAAGGCATGGGCCACACTTTCGTCGCCGTCACACTCAAAAACGGCACCGCCCATCCGACCAACTTCCCCAACTATCCGCTGCCCCGCATGCACCAGACCCCGAAGATGAACATCTCTTTCCGCATCACCGAGTATTCCCCCACCGGGCTCGGCGAACCGGCGCTACCGCCGATCATCCCGGCCATCACCAACGCCATCTTCGCCGCCACCGGCAAACGCATACGCACCCTCCCGCTCACCCACAGCGGCTTCTCGCTCGCTTAGAGAAGTTCTCTGTATCAGCGGCACTGCAGCATGAAGCTTCAAGCGGCCTGTTCCTCACGAACAGGCCGCTTTGTTCTTGCTGCGGAATCGCCCTCGAGAAGCGATTCCAAGCCATAAGCGGCCAATCGCTTCCCGTTTTGATTCAGGTGGCGTGAAGATTTCTTATCTCGGTGAGGATTTTGATG
>JAJZJJ010000128.1 GCA_021810175.1 Acidobacteriota bacterium
ACGTTAGGTAATGCGGCGGGTGAGGCGGTGATCGCGTCTCGGGATCTGCTGGCTCCGGTGGGAACGCAGGAGGTGTGGGCGGCTGGCGTGACGTATCTACGCAGCCGGACGGCGCGGATGGAGGAGTCAAAGGACGCCGGTGGCGGGGATTTTTATGACCGGGTGTATTCGGCGGAGCGACCGGAGCTGTTTTTCAAGTCGCAGCCGCAAAAGGTAGTGGGGCCCTGGGGAACGGTGGGGATCCGGAGCGATGCGCAATGGTCGGTTCCGGAGCCGGAACTGGCGCTGCTGGCAGACGCGCGGGGGCGGATTGTGGGCTACACGATCGGAAACGACATGAGCTCGCGGGACATTGAAGGGCAAAATCCGCTGTATCTGCCACAGGCCAAGGTCTACAACCGGAGTTGCGCGCTGGGGCCGGGGATTCTGATGACGCGAGAGCCGCTGCCTGAGTCGACGCGGATTACGATTGCGATTGAGCGCGACGAGGCGGTGGAATTTGCCGGCGAGACGACGTTGAAACAGATGAAACGGAGGCCGGCGGAGTTGGTGCAGTATCTCTTCCGGGACCAGAGTTTCCCGGCGGGATGTTTTCTGCTGACCGGGACGGGCGTTGTGCCGCCGGATTCCTTTACGCTGAAGCCAGGAGACGTCATCCGCATCGGGATTGATGGCATCGGAATGCTTGTGAACACGGTGGGATGAAGATGGTGCTCCGGGGACGAGGCAGTTCAATTGTCAACCCGGCTGCGAGCGATGGAGGCGAAGGGAGTTACAGATGGAGACGGCGGAGATCTGGATATGCGGGGAATGGCGCAAGGCCGAGGCGGTTGCAGCTTTTCAGGCGGAGAATCCGGCGACGGGCCAGACGCTTGCCGGCGACTTTCCGGTGAGTGGGTGGAGCGACTGCGACGCGGCTCTGGCGGCGGCTACTGAGGCGGCGTACGCTCTGGAGCAGGTTCCGGCGGAGACAATTGCGGCTTTTCTGGAGGCTTATGCGGCGGGAATCGACGGAGCCGCGGAGGCTTTGGCGAAGGTCGGGAACGAGGAGAGCGGGCTGCCGGTGACGCCGAGGCTGCGGGAGGTGGAGATTCCGCGTACGACGGATCAGCTGCGGCAGGCCGCTGCCGCGGTGCGGGATGGCGGCTGGCGGCGGGTGACGGTGGATGCAGCGCGGAATCTGCGGTCTTGTCTGGGACCGGTGGGCCCGGTGGTCGTGTTTGGGCCAAATAACTTTCCTTTTGCGTACAACGCTGTGAGTGGGGGCGATTTTGCGTCGGCGATTGCGGCGGGGAATCCGGTGATCGCGAAGGCGCATCCGCTCCAGCCGCACACGACGCGGATGCTGGCGGAGATTGCGGAAAAGGCTGTTGCACAGACGGGCATGCCGAAGGCTGCGGTGCAGATGATCTACCATCTCGAATCGGAGACGGGGTTGCGACTGGTGAGCGATCGGCGCGTGGGTGCGGTGGGATTCACGGGCAGCAAAGCCGGAGGCTTGGCGCTAAAGCGAGCAGCGGATGGGGCAGGCAAGCCGGTGTACCTCGAGATGTCGAGCCTGAACCCGGTGGTTTTTTTGCCGGAGGGGCTGAAGGAGAATCCCCAGAAGTGGGCGGCGGAATTGACGGGAAGCTGCACGGCGGGATCGGGGCAGTTTTGTACCCGGCCGAATGTGGTGTTTCTGATTGCCGGCAATTCGGCAGAGGCGTTTCTTCGGGATCTGAAAGCTGGATTCGACAAGATCGAGCCGCACGCGCTGCTGGCGAAAGCGGTACGGGAGCGGCTGGATGAATCAATCCAGGCGATCTGTAAAGCCGGAGCGGAAGTAGTGACCGGAGCCAGGAATCTGCCGGGAAGCGGATATCGCTATGCGAATACGCTGCTGCGCGTAGATGGGAATACCTTCCTGACAAAGCCGGGAGAGTTCCTGCGGGAAGCGTTTGGGAATGAAGTGCTGGCGGTGGTGGTGGCGAACGAAGACGAGCTGCTGCGAGCGCTGGAGCATGTGGAAGGCAATCTGGCAGGCAGCGTGTACTCGTCGGCTTCAGGCGACGACGATGTGCTTTATGCGCAGGTGGCTCCGCTGCTGCGGCGTCGAGTGGGGCGGATGCTGAATGACAAAATGCCGACAGGAGTGGCGGTGAGTCCGGCGATGAATCACGGAGGACCGTATCCTTCGACTGGGCATCCAGGGTTCACGGCGGTGGGGATGCCAGCGGCGATTACGCGATTCGCCAGCCTCCAGTGTTACGACAATGTGCGAGAAGAGCGCCTGCCGGCATTCCTGAGGGGCGCCTGAGAGAAAAGTTCTGCGCGATGCAGGGTGGCGTAGTCTGGAAGGCGCGCGCGTAGTGCGGGAGCAACGGCGGAATGGTTGCCTGTGCGGAAAGCGGAGATTCGCAGATGTAAGTCCCGTGTTGTACGGAATCTGTTCGTCGGCAAAACTGCCGGCAAAAGCTGCGTCCAAAGAAAAAGCGATGATGGAATTTCATATAGCGAGAGAGGCACGCGATCGTTATCAGGTCAGCGATACGCTGTTTAATTACGTAGGAAACGTAATCTTCGGTGATCTGTCGGCGTGCCGGCAACTGGCGTACCGGATGAGCGAGGTCAGGGGCAAGGAGAACCCGGTCCATCCGGGAGCGCTGTTCGCCATGGGACTGATCGACGAAGTAAGCCACGCCGTGGTGGCGCAGTACCGGAAGAGCCGCGATCCGCAGATGAGCGCGGGGGCTCTGGAGTGGTTTACCGGGCGTGTGGGCGAGGAAAATGTCGAACGTCTGCTGCGCGGCTTTGCGGAGGAGTTTCCGAATGTTGCGCTCTACCGCGGCGAGACAACGCTGGATGAGTGGCTGAATGGGACGGCGGATGGACTGACGCATCGCGAAGCCGTGCTGGAAGAGATCATGCTGTTGTGGCTGGCGAATGTGAATCCGGCGTTCCAGCCGTTTCGAGAACTGTACGACGACAGCAATCTGGCGGAGAGCACGAGTTATCGTCAGATAACCGCTGAACTGCGCGACTATTTTGCCACGCGACCGGAGACCGAAATGGGGCGCGGCAATCTGCTGGATCTGTTGCGTGCGCCGACGGAGGCATCGCCCGATTCGCTAAGCGGACAGCTCGCGTGGATTCGGCAGAACTGGTCGCAGTATCTGGGCGAACATCTGCACAAGGTGCTGCTGGCGACCGATGTGCTGAAGGAAGAAGAGATCGCCATCTGGATGAGGTTCCATCCGCCGTCGGCACATCGGCATCATCGGCCCTTCGAGTTCGGGCGGGAATATGAGGCGCCAGCGTTCTCGCACCATGCGGGCGATGTGGAGTATGAGCGATTCAGCCCTGATCAGGACTGGATGCCGAATGTTGTGATGATCGCCAAGAGCACGTATGTGTGGCTGGCGCAGTTGTCGCGGCAGTACGGGAGGGCGATCGAGCGGCTGGATCAGATTCCGGACGAGGAACTGGAACTGCTGACTCGGCGAGGGATGAATGCGCTGTGGCTGATCGGGGTGTGGGAGCGGAGCCAGGCTTCGCAGACGATCAAACGGCTGCGCGGGCAGGATGATGCGGTGGCCTCGGCGTATTCGCTGGACAGCTACCGGATCGCAGACGACCTGGGCGGAGATTATGCGTACGACAATCTGCGGGATCGTGCCGCGCGATATGGTATTCGGCTGGCGAGCGACATGGTGCCAAACCACATGGGTATCGATTCGCCGTGGTTGGTAGAGCATCCGGAGTGGTTTCTGTCGCGTCAGGATATGCCGTATCCCGGATATCGGTTTGACGGGCCCAATCTGTCGCATGACGGGCGGGTGGAGATCAAAATTGAAGATCACTATTACGACCAGAGCGATGCGGCTGTGGTCTTTCGCCGGCGGGATAACGCGACGGGACAGATGGACTACGTCTATCACGGTAACGACGGCACCAGTTTTCCATGGAACGATACGGCGCAGCTGAATTATCTGCGGGCTGATGTGCGGGAGCAGGTGATCCAGACGATTCTGCATGTGGCGCGGCTGTTCCCGATCATCCGATTCGATGCGGCGATGACCCTGGCGCGGCGGCATGTGCAGCGGTTGTGGTTTCCGTTACCGGGGAGCGGCGGTTCCATTCCGTCACGGGCGGAATGCGCGATGACGCAGGCGCAGTTCGATGCAGCTCTGCCGCACGAGTTCTGGCGCGAGGTGGTGGACCGGGTGGCGGCGGAGGTTCCGGGCACGCTGCTGCTGGCCGAAGCCTTCTGGATGCTGGAGGGATACTTTGTGCGGACGCTGGGCATGCATCGCGTGTACAACAGCGCGTTCATGAACATGGTGCGGGATGAGGAGAACGCGAAATATCGCGGCGTTCTGAAGGACACGATCGAGTTCGACCCGGACATTCTGAAGCGGTATGTGAACTTCATGAGCAATCCGGACGAGCGGACGGCGATCGATCAGTTCGGGACGGGCGACAAGTATTTTGGTGTTTGCACCATGATGGCGACGCTACCGGGGCTGCCGATGTTCGGGCACGGGCAGATCGAGGCTTTCACTGAGAAATATGGGATGGAGTACAAGCGCCCGCGGTATGAAGAGACGGCAAATCCGCATCTGGTGGAACGGCATCAGCGGGAGATCGCACCGCTTCTGAGAAATCGGCATGTGTTCGCTGAGAGCGCCAATTTTGCACTGTTCGATTTCTGGCGCGAAGACGGGACTGTCGACGAGAACGTCTTCGCGTGGTCGAACCGAGCGGGTAATCAGAGCGCGCTGGTGGTCTACCACAACAAGTACGCGGGGACGGCAGGGACATTGCACGAGTCAGCGGCCAGGTCGGACAAGAAGACGGGTGTGCTTTCGCGCGTGAAGCTGCACGAGGCGCTGGACCTGTCACGTGATGAAGAGACGATTCTGGCGTATCAGGACAGCGCGAACGGGCTGCACTATTTGCGGCGCGCGCGCGACCTTCGCGAGCAGGGGCTGTTTCTGCGGCTGGATGCGTATCAATATCACGTTTTCCAGAACTGGCGGGAGCTGCACGCGAGCGAGGATTATCCGTGGGACGTGCTATGCACGGACCTGAATGGAAGCGGCGTGTGGAGCCTGGAAGATGCGCTGGCCAGGCTGAAGTTGCGGCCGGTTCACGCGGCGCTACGTCAGGCGCTCGAGGCGAATCGGGTGCGGCGCTACTCGGACCTGGCGGAGATGGAGGACGAGTGCGCAGGCGTGGCTTCTCGAACGGTTCGGACGCCAGCGGCGATGAAGAAGACGCTGGATGAGATGGTGAAGGATGCTGAGCCGTTTCTGCGGGAAGCGTTCGCGACTCTCGTGGGCGAAGGCGATGCCTGTGAGACGGACGCGACTGAAGTATCGAGAGCATGTGTCGACGAGCCTGGAATGGAACTCGTATGTGGTGGGCCCGCGGTTTCCAGGCCTGAGCCCGACCGATTTGCAGATGCGCTGGATAGTTACCGAGCCTTGTTGTCTGCTGCGGCGCAGGTTCCGCAACTGGAGCAGAGCGGCGCACATGGGTGGCCGCCGGATGCTCGTGTGGTGCTGCCACGCTCGAGCCCCACGGCAGGCGCGGCCATCGTTTGGGCGCCGGTTGCCGCCTGGTGTCTAATGAGGGTTTGGATGGATCTGCTGCCGGAGGAACAGGACCGGGGAGAGGCTTTTGACCGGCTGTATTTGCGATCGGCGCTGGCGGAGATCTTTGAGCCGCTGGGACTGGAGGCTGACGCAGCATATCGCGCGGCGGCCCGCGTGCGGGTGTTGCTGGCCAGCCATGCAACGGTGGGCGCTTCGGAGCTGGACTGGGATGATCCGGACGTGGCGTGGCTTACCGGGCTGCATGATGCGGATGGCCACCGCTACTTCAACAAGGAAGCACACGAGCAACTGCTGTGGTGGCTGTGGCTGCCGAAGATGGTGCAACTTATCGTGGAAGAATCGGCGGCTGGGCCAGCGGATGTGGGCAATGTTGTAAACGACATGGAGGCGTGTGTGGAAAAGACGGCCTTGTCGGCTCGCGACGCCGGATACAAGCTGGACGTGATGCTGGCAAGGTCGACACATGAGAAGGCGCGATTGACAACCAGCGATCGCGCGAAGGAGAGATTTCGGGGCCGAAGCTGAAGAGCCATGAAGGAAAGACGGATTTTTCCGCGGAAATTTGCACAAACCACCAGTCAGTGGCTAATGTACAAAGAACAGGCTGAGTTGGCCTAGATTTTCTCTCGTGCCTGAATCGCATTGAACGAATTGCCAAAATGAGCAGGAAACAGCGGGGCCTGCCCCGCGGAAGCATCGTCGAAAGCGGAATAGCCGGAGGCATTGTGCTGAGCGGCGTTCGAGCTTCGAGTCAGAAGGCAATGATCCGGAGGGTCTTCCACGTGAAGGCGGCGGTAGGATCCCGGCGGTCTGGCTTGCCCGTACTGGTCGGGGACATCGGAACAGGTCAAAACCTTTGGTGTGCCGAGGCAACTCATTTCAAATGTCGTGATTTCCCATGTTGTACCTCCGCGAAAGAGGTTCAGCCCGCCGGACGATGTTGAAGCCGCCTTTGGCCGCGGCACGGGGTTAAGGATGGATTGGAGGCTGCCTCGGCCTCTGGCCGCTCAAGGCCACCCCCAAACAAATCTGAGGAGGATCTCGGCAAGCGCAAGACCGTGGGTTGCTGGAATCCTGATCTTTTCCTTTCTTTATCTATGAATGTGGATGGTTAAGGATGAGCGGATATCTCGCCAGTCTTGAAGCAGAATCGATTGAAATTATTCGCGAAGCGGTCGCGCTGGCGGAGAAGCCGGTGATGATGTACTCAATTGGCAAAGACTCTTCCGTAATGCTGCATCTTGCGCGTAAGGCATTCTGGCCGGCAGCGCCGCCGTTTCCCTTACTGCATGTTGACACAACCTGGAAATTCCGGGAAATGATCGCGTTTCGCAACCGGATGGCGCAGGAGAGCGGAATGAAGCTGTTGGTGCATACGAATCACCAGCGCAAAGCTGAAGGCGTGAATCCGTTTACGTACGATTCCGACACGTACACGGGCTTGATGAAGACCGAGGCGCTGAAGCAGGCTCTTGATGCCGGTAAGTTCGATGTGATTATCGGAGGCGCGCGGCGCGATGAGGAAAAATCGCGCGCGAAGGAGAGGATATTCTCGTTTCGCTCACCAGGGCATCGCTGGGACCCGAAGCTGCAGCGGCCCGAGCTCTGGAATATCTACAACGCCCGGATCCATCCGGGTGAGTCGATCCGCGTATTTCCGCTTTCCAACTGGACTGAGGCCGATATCTGGCAGTACATCGCCGATGAGAATATCGAGATCGTGAAGCTGTACTTCGCGGCGCCGCGCCCCGTGGTAAAGCGATCCGGGCAATGGATTATGGTGGACGACGATCGTTTCCCGCTGAATCCGGGCGAGGTTCCTGAAATGCGCACGGTGCGCAGATCGG
>JAJZJJ010000129.1 GCA_021810175.1 Acidobacteriota bacterium
CGATCTCATCTCCGACGACGAAAGCCGCTCCCGCGATGAGCGCCGCGCCGAACTGGATACGTGGCTGGGCGCATGGCATCAGGCCGCTGCCGGAGAACCCACCGCGGACCCCGTCTTCCTTGCCCTGGCCGACGCCAGGCTCCGCTTTCACATCCCCCTCGAACTGCTCGATCAGCTTGTGCATGGCACCGCCATGGACCTGGACGCGGTCACGCCGCCCCAGGCCGCCTTCGACGAGGCCCAGACCCCCATCGCCTGGGATACCTACGCCACCTTCGAAGACCTGCGCCAATATTGCTACTATGTCGCCTCGGTCGTCGGACTGGTCTGCATCCGCATCTTCGGCTACAGCGATCCCAGCGCTGAAAAACTCGCCGAGGAAACCGGCATCGCCTTCCAGCTCACCAACATCCTGCGCGACGTCCGCGAGGACGCCGGCCGCGGCCGCATCTATCTGCCCATCGACGAACTGGACCGCCATCGTGTCCGCATCGAGGACCTGGCGGCGCTCCACAACGGCAGCCAGCTCACTCTCGGCCAGCGTGAGTTGCTCGAAAGCATTGGCCAGCGTGCGGAAGCGTACTACCAGTCGGGCTGGCAATTGCTGCCGCTCATTGCCGCCGACGCCCGCCCCGCGCTGTGGGTGCTGGTCACCATCTATCACGACCTGTTGCGCCGCATTGCGGCTCAGGGATACGACGTCTTCTCCGAGAGAGTGACCGTTCCCGTTCGCGCCCGCATCGCCATCCTGCTCCGTGGCCTCGCACAGGTCTTCGCCAGTCGCCTGCTGGGGCAACGCTGACTCCCATGCCGCAGAGCTCTTCACGCACAGTTACAGTTATCGGGGGCGGCCTTGCCGGAATCTCCGCCGCCTGCGCGCTGGCCGACAGCGGCTACCGCGTGCAACTCCTCGAACGCCGTCCCTATCTCGGCGGTCGCGCTTCGTCCTACGAGCATCCAGGAACCAGCGAGGTCATCGACAACTGCCAGCATGTCCTCATCGGCCGCTGCACCAGCCTCATCGATCTCTATCGCCGCCTGAACGTCCTTGACGCCATCCGCTGGTACGACGAATTCACCTTCATCACCCCCGGCGGCGAGCGTAGCGTCATCCGCCCTGGCCGTCTGCCGGCCCCACTCCATTCTTCCCTCGCCTTCCTCCGTGCGCCCGCTTTCTCCATCGCCGATAAGCTGGCCATCGCCCATGGTCTCTCCTGGTTCCTGCGCGGTCTGCCCCCCGACGGCAGGCAGGACTTCGGCCACTGGCTCCGCCGTCATGGACAAACAACGCGTGCCATCGAGCGCTTCTGGAAACCAGTCCTGGTCAGCGCCCTCAACGAGGACATCGACCGCCTCTCCGTCCATTACGCCGCCAAGGTCTTCCGCGAATCCTTCCTGCTGTCGCCCGCCGCGGGACGCATGGGCATCCCCGCTATTCCACTCAGCGAGCTTTACGGCCGTGCCGCCGGCTATCTTCGCGCCCGTGGCGGAGAAGTCCACCTCCGCACCGCCGCTGAAGCCATCACCCCCTCGCAGCATGGCTGGTTTGTCTCCGGCGGCGGCCGCACCTTTGCTTCGGATGCCCTGGTTCTGGCTGTCTCCTTTGAAGCCATGGTCGGGCTCATGCCGCTTCTCCCGCAAAACGCCGCCAGCGAGGAACTCGCGACCCATCTAGCCCAGTTCGAGCATTCCCCAATCACCGGCATCCACCTGTGGTTCGACCGCCAAATCACCGAGCTGGACCATGCCGTCCTGCTCGACACCACGATCCAGTGGATGTTCAATAAATCGCGCCTTCAGCCCACCCATCGCGATCGGCAGGGCAGCTATCTGGAACTGGTGGTGAGCGCCTCGCGCTCGCTCGTGCCCATGAGTCGTCAGGAGATCGTCGATCTGGCCCTCAGGGAGCTGGCCCAGTTCTTCCCCGCTGTGGCCAATGCCAGTCTCACCAAGGCCGCTGTCGTCAAAGAGGTGCGCGCCACCTACTCCATCCGCCCCCAGCTCGATCGCATCCGGCCGCGCAATGCCAGCCCCTGGCCCGGCATCTTTCTGGCCGGCGACTGGACCTCGACGGGGTGGCCCGCCACGATGGAGGGTGCCGTTCGCAGCGGCTACCTCGCCGCGGAGGCTCTCTCCCACTCCCTCGGCGATCCGCACACCTTCTTAGCCCCGGAACTGCCCGCAGGCGGCCTCATGCGCCTTCTATCCCGCTGAATCCAATTTCACATCCAGTAACCTTGAATCCAGACAAACGACTCATTTTGAACGCTTTACCGTCGTCATTTCCGGTCCTTGCCATTGGATTCAGTTTTTTCGCCGTGCGGACAAAAATAATACACAACGCGTCGAAAATTTGCGATGATTGAAATGCTCTTCCGGATGAAGGAAACCTGAATGAAAATTCAGGGTTCATATTAGCTGGAGTTAGAACGATGGGCTTGATGCACATGCAGGATCTCCTGGCGCATCTCTCGACGCTGAGCAGTTATTTGCCGGCCGTCCTGATCACGCTGGGTATCGCTCTTCTCATCGGCTGCGCGGTGGGCTGCCGCTGCGCCCCGTGCAAGGAGAAGGACGAGATATTCCATCGCAGGGTCTATTGATCGAAAATCCCTGATCCCAAAGAATCCCTCGTCCATTCGTCGATTCTCCGGCGTTCACCGCAAAATCTTCCGGTCTCTGCGGTCAGCTCTGGCGTGCCATCGCACTGCGCCACCACTCAAAGAGGAATGTTCCCGTGCTTCTTCGGAGGATTCCGGTCTCGCTTCCCATCGAGCATCTCCAGTGCCGTAATCAACCGCCGCCGGGTCTCGTGCGGCAGAATCACCGCATCCACGTACCCGCGCTCCGCCGCAATGTACGGATTGGCAAACTGCTCCCTGAACTCATGCACCCTCACCGCGCGTGCCTCGGCCAGCACCTCGGCCTTCCGCTCCTCGCTCAGTGGACCCTCCGCTGCTTCGGTCTGCCGCACCGCCTGCTGCAACTCGCGCCCGTAAACGATATTCACCGCACCCTCCGGCCCCATCACCGCAATCTCCGCGGTCGGCCAGGCGAGATTCACGTCTGTGCGGATGTGCTTCGAGCTCATCACGCAGTATGCCCCCCCGTAAGCCTTGCGCGTAATCACCAGCAGCTTGGGCACAGTTGCCTCAGCGAAGGCATACAGCAGCTTCGCCCCGTGCCGGATGATTCCGCCATACTCCTGGTGCGTTCCTGGTAGAAACCCCGGCACATCCTCCAGCGTGATCAGCGGGATATTGAACGCATCGCAGAAGCGCACGAATCGTGCCCCCTTCACGCTGGCATCGATATCCAGCACACCCGCAAGGATCGCCGGCTGATTCGCCACCACGCCCACCGGACGTCCGTTCATCCGCGCAAAACCGACCACCAGATTCCGCGCAAAATGCTCGTGCACTTCAAAAAAGTACCCGTCATCGACGATTCGCGTGATCACATCCTTGATGTCGTAGGGCTGATTCGACTCGGCCGGAACCAGATCGTCCAGTTCCCGATCTGCCCGATCCACCGGATCCGTACACGGCCGCCGCGGCGCATCATCGAGGTTATTGGACGGCAAAAAACTCAGCAGCTCCCGGATCATCGCCAGGCACTCGGTATCGTCGTGCGCCATAAAATGCGCCACCCCGGATATCTCGTTGTGCGTCGTCGCTCCGCCCAGCTTTTCCTTCGTTACATCCTCATGCGTAACCGTTCGAATCACATCCGGCCCGGTCACGAACATATACGACGTCTTGTCCACCATCAGCGTGAAGTCCGTAATCGCCGGCGAATACACCGCCCCGCCCGCGCACGGCCCCAGAATGGCCGAGATCTGCGGCACGACGCCGCTGGCCAGCGTATTCCGCAGAAAGATATCTGCATAACCGGCCAGCGAAACCACGCCCTCCTGGATGCGCGCGCCGCCCGAATCGTTCAGGCCGATTACCGGCGCACCCACACGCATCGCCGTGTCCATGAGCTTGACGATCTTACCCGCGTTCGCCTCGGAGAGCGACCCGCCAAAAACTGTAAAATCCTGCGCAAAAACGAATACCGTGCGTCCGTCGATTTTCCCGTATCCGGTTACGAACCCGTCGCCCGGAATGCGCTTCTCCGCCATCCCGAAGTCCGTGCAGCGGTGCTCCACAAAGCGGTCCGTCTCCTCGAACGTCCCCTCGTCCAGCAGCAGTTCAATGCGCTCCCGCGCCGTCAGCTTTCCGTCGCGCCGCTGCCGCTCCTGACGCTCCGCCCCGCCACCCTCTTCGGCAGCCCGGTTCCGCCGCTCCAGCTCATCCACCAGATGCTTTTCCATCGAAGGGATTATAGCGGCCTCGGCTGACTCGGTTCTCGCGCCTGGCGATAAACAGACAGGTTTTCAGCACACCCTGAATTCTGCTATTTTCCTGACACTGCGGTTCCGCACACTCCTCCTGCGCGAAACCGCATACAATGTTTCCAAAAACACCCCAGGGGGCTGCCAAAGCCATGACGAAATCCCCGGTTGCGATCCTCTCTGTTCTGACTGTATGCCTGCTCTTCCTGCCCGCTCGCCCTGCTCAGGCGGCGATCAGCAGTTTGCCAGTCCTGGGCGCCCCGGTTCCGGCGTCTCTGCTTCATCACGTCAAACATTGCCGTACATACGGCAATCATCACGATCCCTGTACCGAAATCGATCTTGACCACGTCAGGTACACCGTCGCCTGGAACGCCCAGACGAAAGACGTCACCTACCTCTTCACCAGCGACCGCAATCTGGTCACCAGCAACGGCCTCTCCGTCGGCGGAACATGCCGCGTCACCGGCTCTGCCGGCCAGGCGGACCCCTCCGTGACCTACATGAAGTGGTTCATCGATCCCAAATGGAAGGGGAAGGACACAAACGCCGGCTCGAATGGAGTCTGGTACGCCGCACTCCGCAAAGACGGCGCGGACAACAACTACGGCGACATCGTCGGTTTTATCCAGAGCAGCTATATCAAGCTGAAAAAGTAGAAGTTGAACCGGTAGGGCGGCAAGGCTCACCCGCCCGCCTTCCCGATACCGATGCTGATGCTCCGGTGAACCGCGCCTGACGGCGGCCGTCGCCTATTGATGTCGCGGGTCCACAGTCGAGGCCGACAACGAACGATGGCGCGATTTCTCTCGCAACCTGTGAGGGCTGGCGCCAATTTCCCCCTTCGGGTTGCTACTCGCTCGCAGATTCCCGACATTCGGCGCTCGTCGCTACCTGAACTGAGAAAATTCGTTCCCAGCGCCAGCCGCGAAAGAGTGAATAACAGGCTCTACCCACTGCTCGACTTCAGCATCTGCTCCGCATGGCGCAGCGAGGTGTCCGTCACTGTCGCGCCGCTGATCATTCGCGCGATCTCCTCAGCTCGTTCCTGTGCCGTCAGCAGCCGCACCGAGGTCTGCGTCCTCTTCTGTTTCTCCTGCTTTTCAATCAGAAAATGCTGATCCGCGAACGCCGCAATCTGCGGCAGATGCGTCACGCACAGCACCTGCTGCGCCCGTGAGAGGGCCTGCAATTTCCGTCCCACCGCCTCCGCCGCGCGTCCGCCAATTCCAATATCGATCTCATCGAAGACCAGCGTCCGCGGAACCTGGACTTTCTTCTGCCTTCCCCGGTTCGCGCCTTCCTCCACGCTCACCTTCAGCGCCAGCAGCACCCGCGACATTTCACCGCCCGACGCAATCTCATCCAGAGCTTTCATCGGCTCGCCAGGATTCGTCGCAATCCGGCACTCCACCGTGTCCCATCCGTGCGCCGTCCACGCGCCGGGATCCTCATTCGCCGTTACGCCCACCGAAAACTGCGCCTTCATCGCCAGATCGTTGATCTGCGCCTCGGCCAGCTTCTCCAGCTTCTTCGCCGCCGCCGCGCGCTCCGCCGTCAGCGCCCGTGCCGCTGACTGGTAGGCCTCCGCCGCGCGCGTCAGTTCGCCCCGCAGCGACTTCAGCAGTTCGTCCCGATTCTCGATCTCCGCCAGCTTCTGCGCCGCGTCCTCGCCAAATGAGATCACTTCCGCCAGGCTTGCTCCATACTTCCGCTTCAAACGATCCAGCGCTGCCAGCCGGTCTTCAATCTCAGCCAGCCGGCCCGGCGAGGCGTCAATCCCCTCCGCGTAATCGCGGACCGTGCTGCTTACGTCCTGTACCAGAGCGCGCGCCGATGCAACCTGCTGTACCGCCTCGGTAAAGCGCCCGTCGTACCGAGCCAGTTCCTCCAGGTGTTTCTGCGCCGCCTGCAGTGCGGCCTCTGCCGATGTGCTGTCCTCATACAGCAGGCTGTTGGCGCCCATCGCCGCCGCGTAAAGCTTCTCGGCGTTGGCCAGCACGCGCTTTTCCGTCTCCAGAGCCTCGTCTTCGCCCGGCTCCGGCGCGGCCCCCTGGATCTCCCGCACCTGAAAGCTCCACAGATCCGCCAGCCGCAGACGATCCTGCTCGTCGCGCTCCAGTTCCGCCAGCCGCTCCTGGACCTTCCGCCATTTCTCGTGCGCCTCGGCAACAGCCTCTGTGCCAATCGCCCCAAAGCGGTCCAGCAAGCCCCGCTGCTGCGCCTGGTCGAATCCGCTCAGCGTCTCGCTTTGGGCGTGGATGAGAGCCAGTTCAGGCGCAAGTTGCCGCAACACTCCCACCGTCGCCGGCTGATTGTTGACGTAAACCCGTCCTTTGCCGTTTTCAAGAATTTCCCGCCGCAGGATGATCTCCGCGCCCTCCGCATCGATCCCATTCGCCTCCAGCACCTGCTCGGCGCCCGGTGTGCTCTCAAAGACGCATGACAGCACCGCCCGGTCCGCCCCATGGCGAATCAGGTCCGTTGAGGCCTTCTGCCCCATGAGCAGCGCCAGCGCGTCCACCAGAATGGATTTACCCGCGCCGGTCTCGCCGGTCAGCAGATTCAGCCCCGGCCCAAAGCCGGCGATGGCGTGATCGATAACAGCGTAGTTTTCAGCACGCAGTTCGAGCAGCATGAAGTGGCAACCGTTAGTGTTTCGATTCAGATCCGCTTCTGTTTCTGAGGGCGAGGATATCAGGGCCGACGCCCGGAGCACAGCCCCGGTCGCCCACTCCCTCCGGTTAGACCCCGATCTCCTTCTGAATTGCCGCCGCAATCGCCTCCGCGTGCCGCCGCATAGCCTCTTCTGACTCCGCCTCGATCATCACCCGAGCCAGCGCCTCTGTGCCGGAATACCGCACCACCACCCGGCCGTTCTCCGCCAACTCCGCCTCCGCCGCGCGAATCCTCTGCGCCACCGAGGGAATCTCCTCCAGCGCCTTCTTCTCGCGCACCCGCACGTTCAAAATCACCTGGGGATACACCTTCAGATCGGCAATCAACTCATGCAGCGGACGTCCCGACCTCCGCACCACGTCCAGCACCACCAGAGCCGTCAGCAGAGATCGGAA
>JAJZJJ010000130.1 GCA_021810175.1 Acidobacteriota bacterium
TCAGAAGAGCTCCTCCTGCACACCGCGTTCGCTCTTCGCCCGAGGCTTTGCCGCGGTTCGCAGCACAGCAACAATCTCCAGTTCCTCAATGGCCCCCCGGGGAACCCAGATTCGCTGTGCGTTGGCACGAAGATCCGGCGGCGTCAGAGCAATTCCCTCCTCCGCCACAAGGCTGCGATCGTTTCCGGCAAGCCCCTCGATCACATCGCCGTCCTTCAGCCGCACCCGGATGTGCAGCCCTTCGCCTCGTGGCCGTCCGCCAAAGGTCTTCCGCAGCAGCCGCTCCGGATTGCCAATCTCTCCGGAGTTGAAATCCTTCACATAGCAGATCCATTTCAGATCCTCGGCCGCCAGCTCCACCACTTTGCCCTGGAGATCCAGCATCTCGATCCGGCCATGATGCACAAAACCGTCGGCAGGGACGTATCCCGCCACCCAGTCGCGGGAGAGCTTTCGGAAAATCGCCTTCTTGCGGCTTGAAGACATGCGTGCGATACACCCGGAAATCAGCGCTTTGAATGTTGCACAATCAGGCCACACCGCATCGAAATTTGTGCAAGCGGCATGGTCACATGCGCGTCCTTATGTTACATTGTTAGTTTGGATGGTACCTCCGCTGTCCCGTAAGTAGCTGTGCTGCTGGAAGTTATCCGAACTTTTCCGGATGCGGAGAGCGGGGATCGGAGCCACAGGGAATACGACGCCAGCACCATGCCCGATTACATCTATCTTCTCGAAAATCGACTCTCCGCCGCTCAGCAGAATGCGCTCCGTCTGGTGCGTGATGCCGCCCGCGCCGCAGGTATGACGGTCTTTCTCACCGGCGGTGCCGTGCGCGATCTGACCAGCGGCTTCCCCGTCCGCGACCTTGACTTTTCGGTTCAGGGAAACGCTCTTAAGCTCAGGAAACCGCTCGAGAAAGCCGGTGCCACGCTGTGGGGTGAGCACGAAGCCTCCCATAGCCTCTTCTTCTGGTTCCCGGGCAGCGTTCGCGTGGAAGTCTCCAGCTCCCGCCGCGAGGAATATCCCCGGCCGGGCAAGCCGGTTTACCATTTGGCCTCCATCCATGAGGACCTGCGCCGCCGCGATTTCACCGCCAACGCCATGGCCATCTCCCTGAACGAGGGTTCCTGGGGCCTCCTGCTCGATCCCCTCAACGGCTTCGCCGACATCGAGGGACGCCACCTCCGCCTCGCCTCCAATTACGGCTTCATCGAGGACCCCTCCCGCCTGGTCCGCGCCATCCGCTTTGCCGCGCGCACCGGCTGGACCATGGAACCGCGCACGCAGACTCGTTACGAGAATGCAAAGGATGAGAACCTGATCGAGCAAATCTCGCCCTGGGCTCGCGGCTACGAACTGGAAGAAATTGCCCACGAGGAAGACCCGCTCAAAGCCCTTCAGAGCCTTGAAGCCGAAGGCTGGATGAAGGCTCTCTGCCCTGCGTGGACAGCGGCTCGCGCCGATACCAAAGGCCTGGACGAGCTCAACCGCATCTACATCCGGCTGCTCATGCTCGGCGTCAGCCCCGATCCTTCCGCTGCCCATATCCAGCTGCTCACCGCAAAGCTCTCCCCAAAGGACATCGCCAGCCTCAAACACTCCTTCTCGCGCCCCGGTTTCGTCGAACAGTGGAATCATCTCGACGACTCCGCCAGGGAATTCTCGAAGGAACTGCTGGCCAAATCCATCCGGACACCGTCGGCGACATGGAAGCTCCTGGTCAGCTATCAGCCCGAGGCGGTCCTCTGGCTGGCCTTCAGCTCGAAGAATCCTCAGGTGCAGGAAAAGTTCAACCAGTTCTTCAATGTCTGGCCGGAAGCCCGTCAGAAAATACCCATTGCGCTCATGGCCGAGATGCGCATCGTTCCCGAGCTCGCCGACTACGGCAAGATCGCCGAGGAACTCTTCTTCCGGCTGATGGATGGTGATCTCCAGACCGAAGAAGCAATCCGCGCATTCCTTGAGCCGTTTTCCCCGCCCGCGCCTCCCCCACCGGTCGTCATCCGCCGTCCCCGCGGACGCCGCGCCGAGCCACGATTCGAGGAGGAAGAAGAGGAAGAGACCTCCGCCATCGGTGATTCGGAAGACGGCGACGAAGACCAGGAGGAAGACCACGAGGTGGAAGAACTTCCGGAGATTCTGCCTCCTCCGCGGACCAAACGGGCTGCCGCAAAATCTGTCTCGCGTCCGGCGGCTGAAGAACCGGCCGCGAAGAAGCCGGCGGAGGCCGTAAAGCCGGAGCCGCAGAAACTTGTGGCTAAGGAATCGAAGAAAGCCCCGGCGCAGCCGGCAGAAATCACGGCGAAAGCTCCCGTGCAGCCGGCAAAGCCTACCGCGAAGACAAAAGCGGCGGCCAAAACTCCGGCACAGCCGGAAAAAGCGGCGCCAAAGACCAGGTCAGCCGCCAGGGCTGCGGCACCCGCAAAGAGTGCGCCAAAGACAAAGCCCGCAAAGAAACCTCAGTCGAAGCCCGCACGAACCGTGGCAAAACCTCTGCCGAAAAAGCAGGCTGCCCCGTCCCATAAACCGGCAAAATCCACCGCCACGCGCTCGGCGACGAAACCCACAGCCCGCAAAGTCGTCAAACCGGCAAAGCCTGTGGCGAAGGACAAAAAGAAGAAAAAGCGGTAACCTACTTCGTCTCGCGCTCGGATCGGGATCCATGACGAACCGCACTGCTCCGCAGTTTTCCTTCTTCCGCCGTCACCTTCCGGCGGCCGCCTTGGTTCTGCTCGGTTTGCTGGCCTGCACTCTTTCCGCGCCTGCTCAGAATAACGGCCTGGCCTTCTGGGAAATGCCCTTCGCTCAACAGGCGGCTATGCTTCGCGCCGTTCCCTCCTCCGACGCCGCGCGCTACACTCGCCTGCGGCAGTACTTTCTTAAGAACGGTTGTACCGGCTCACGCATGATCGAGCAGCCGCTCGGCAGGCGCAGAGGTCACCCGCCAAACGGCGGAAATCTGCTCTGCGAATTGCCTGGAAAATATTCCCAGCCCATCGTGGTCGCCGCCTTCTACCCTTCCCACAGCCTCTATTCCGGCGCCTCAACCGGCTGGCCGGAGGCCGTCCTTCTGCCCATCCTCTACCACGCCCTGCAGGCTCAGCCTCGCCATTACACGTTCCTCTTCGCGGAACTCGATGGCGTCAACGGAGAGCGCACTTTCTTCAGCCGCCTGAAGAAGGACAAAATCCCACAGCCCATCGCCTTCGTTGGGCTGGATGCCCTCGGCCTGGGCCGACCGTTCTTCTTTCTTCCGCCACCACGCCTGGTGAACCAGGACGGAATGCCCGCCGCTCGCGTTCTGGAACAGCGCGCCTGGTATGTCGCTCGGTTTCAGGGCTACGCAGGTCAGCCGACCTGGATCAATTCTCTCCAATTGCCGCAGCCGGCGATCGTACCCAGCAAGCTGCTCAACGGCGCCAAAAGCCTGCCGCGCATTCTGATCTTCTCCAGCTTCGACACGAATACCTCACCCCTTCTGTTTCGCAGGGACTCCGATTACGTCGCCTTCTTCCTTTGCGGCGTCGATCTCGGCCTCAATCAGCTGGGGCACAACCCGAAAAAATAGTCTCCCGCAAACGCGCAAGCCGGCCGTTATCCCAGCCGGAAGGCGATCTGCTCACCCACCTTCAGATGGTTCTCCCTGATCGAGCCGGCGGGAAGCTCCAGCACAAACCTCGACGGAACATTGCCTCCATAATTGGGGCACGTCTTCGCAGCTCCTCGACACGGTGGCGTATTCGGGCTCATCTCCACAATCCGGTGATCCGTGTTCATCCACACGATGTCCAGCGGAATCAGCGTGTGGTACATCCAGTACGCATGCGGTGCGCTGTGATCGTGGACGAAGAGCATTCCCTGCCCCGCCGCCAGATGTTTGCGCTCCATCAGTCCGTACTCGCGCTGCCGTTCCGTTGTAGCCAGTTCCACATGCACGGTTGAGCCGTCCGGCAGCATCACCAGCGTATTCGCCGGTCTTGGCGGAGCATAGGGAATCACCGGCTCCTGCTGTGCCCGCGCTGTCAGACGCAGTCCCACCACAGCGCCCGTTACCAGAAGCGCCAAAACCAAAAGTCTCTTCATTCGTATCTCATTTCGGAGAGTTTCTGAGCATGGCAAAAACGGCCTTACTCAGAATATTCTCCCCGCCGCTCCCGCCGCAAAGCGAGACTGCATCCGGCCACCAAAGCCCGGCGCTACTCCGCGCGCAGAGCATCCGTCGGATTCACCGCCGATGCCCGCAAAGCCGGAAGCAGCGCCGCCAGCAGCGCCAGCAGCAGAACCGCAAATGCCGCCAGCGTCAGCACCAGCGGATCGAAGGGGCTCACCCCGAAAAGAAACGACCGCAGCATCTGCGAAGCCGCCGCCGCGCCCGCCAGCCCGATCGCGCAACCGGCAATCGCCAGTTTTGCCGCCGAGGCCAAGACGATGCTGCGAATGCCACCGCGCCGCGCTCCCAGCGCGATCCGAATCGCCATCTCCTGCGTGCGCTGCGCCACCGTGAAGGCGATCACGCTGTAGATCCCGAGGATCGCCAGCAGAACCGCCGCGGCGGCGAAGCTGGAAATCACCACAGTATTGAACGTGCGCGGCCCTTCGTTGGAAGAGACGAGGTGATCCATCGTCTGCATTCCAACCACCGGCAGCTCCGGATCGATTCCATGCACAATCTGCCGAACCTGGTTTTCAACCAGCTGCGGTTCCTGCGTCGTGCGCAGCACGATGGCGCCCCCGGTCGCGTTCAGCAGCCCCGGCCCTGAAGCCAGCGCGCCATACGAAGCGATATTCTGCGCCGCCGGTTGATAAATCTGGTCGCGGACCGGCTGGTCCGGCCGTCCCTGCTTCACGTCGCCCACCTCGCCCACGATGGTCATCCACGGCGTCGGTGTCTCCTTCATCCCCCATCGAACGCGCCGTCCAATGGGATTCTGCCCGGGCCAGTAATGCTCGGCCAGTGTCCTGTTCACAATGGCTACCAGCTGCGTCTTGGGCGTATCGGCATTGTTGAAGTAGCGCCCGCGCAGCAGCGGAATCTTCATCGTCTGGAAATAGTCGCCCAGCACCTGCGACGGCCATGCCAGGCTCAGCGGCGCTCCTTTGGGCGGAACATAGCCTTCCGCCACAAATGCCGACGAGTTGCCGCCTCCGCCGGCGCCCGGCAGATTGCTGGTGATGCCCACCCCTGTCACGCCCGGCACCTGCTGTAGCCTCTCCTGCAGAGCCTGATTGAACGCATCCACCTGCGCCTGCGTGGCGTATTGCTTCTGCGGCAGTCCGTACCACGCCACCAGCGTGTGGCTGGGATGGAAACCCAGGCTGACGTCCCGCATCTTCTGAAAGCTGCGCAGCAACAGCCCGGAAGCGCACAACAGCACCAGCGCAATCGCAATCTCCGCAATCACCAGCGCCGACCGCAGCCGTGCATGGCCGCTGCCCGCCGTTCCCGTCCGTCCTCCTTCGCGTAAAGCCAGATTCACATTCGTGCGAATCGCCGCGAACGCCGGAGCCAAACCGCACACCACTCCTGTCACAATGCCCAGAGCCAGCGCAAACAGCGCCACCTGCCAGTCCATTCGGATGTCGTTCATGCGCGGCAGCGTATCGGGCAGCAGTCGGATACCCAGGTGCAGCGCCAGACCGGCCAGCAGCAGCCCCAGCACTCCCCCTGCAACGCTGAGCGTCAGGCTTTCCAACACGGCGTGTCGCAGCAGCGTCGAGCCCCGCGCCCCAACGGCCAGACGCACCGCAATTTCGCGCCGCCGGCGGATGGCGCGCACCAGCAGCAACCCCGCCAGATTCGCGCACGCAATCAGCAGCACCACCGCCACCGCCAGAAACAGTGTCCGGATCAGCGGCTTCGCCTGCGCCACCACATCCTCCCGCAACGGATGCACCACAGCGCTGATTCGCAGACTGCTCATAAACGACGGATAGTTGCGCATGATCCCCTGCGCCACTCGCTCCGCGTCCTCCTGCGCCTGCATCGGCGTGACGCCCGGCTTCAGCCTGCCCACCATAGCAAAGTTCCACGACGCGGCTCCTGTGCCCAGTTCCTCCGGCTCAAAGCTCATCGGCACCCACAGCTTCGTCTGATTCAGCCGGCCCGCGTTCAGCGGAAACTCGAATTTGCGCGGCATCACCCCAATCACAATGTAAGGATTGCGATCCAGCATGATCTTTTGCCCCAGAATGTGCCGGTCGCCGTGGAAGCGGTTCTGCCACATCGAGTAGCTGAGCACCACCACCTTCTGATGGCTCTCATCCTCCTGCGCCGTAAAAATGCGGCCCATCAGCGGCTGCACGCCCAGCGCCGCAAAAACGCCCGTTGTCATCCGTGCGCCATTGATCTGCACCGGTTCGCCCACACCCGAGAGCTGATAGGTGTTGTAACCGTAGCCGCCCAGCGCGGAGAAGCTGTGCGTGTCGCGCATGTACGCGATAATGTCCGGCGCCGTCACGCCCGCTTCGCCACCGGATCCGACGTGCGCGTTGTGCAGAATGTCCGAAAGCACCACCAGCCGCTGCGGCTGCGGAAACGGCAGCGGCCGCAGAAGCACGCCTTCCACGATGGAGAAGATCGCGGTCGTCGCACCAATGCCGAAGGCCAGCATCAGGACCGCGGTCAGGGTGAATCCAGGCGCCTTCAGCAAATGGCGAACAGCTATCTTCAGATCACGCAGAAGAGACACGGCGGCTTCCTTTCCGTTTCGGGGAACAACACAATTCAGCACGTCACTGGCCAGATACGCAGGCCAGCAAACCCTTGTTCCCTGAACGAATTGAAAGCAGCACCCACACGGAAAGTGTCCAGCGCCGAACAAATATGTCCAAATACGGACAACGTCGCGATCTCCCCGCCATACAGCTGTCGATAGCGGGCCGGCAAGCCGCCGCCCGCAGACTCATCTATGGCTCCTGCTCCGACAAGCCCTTCTCCCAGGCGCCTTCCGCCTACCTCCGCCTCTTCCTGCGCGAATGCGCGCTCTTCGCCCCCATCCTCTCCTGGGCCGACGTCGCCCCCACCCCCACTCACGAGAACGATGCCGCTGACGCCAACGCCGCCGTCGCCCTCAGTCACGGCCTTCGCCTCACCGGAGCCCATCTCCTCTGGTACCGCCGCACCCCCGCCTGGCTCGACAAACTCACCCGCAGGCAGGCCGAGCAGGCCGTCAGCACGCACATTCGCAACATTGTCAGTGACTATCGCGGCCATGTCTTTTCCTGGAACGTCGTCAACGAGGCCATCGATCCCAAGGACCACACCGCCACCGGACTCCGCTCCGGCGATCCCCTCACCCGCGCTCTCGGACCCAACTTCTTCGTCTCCGCCTTTCAGCATGCCCGGGCCGCCGACCCCGCACCGCTCCTTCTCTACAACGACTAC
>JAJZJJ010000131.1 GCA_021810175.1 Acidobacteriota bacterium
CTGCACCCAGCCCCGTTGATTACGCCTTAGTAGAGCAAGATTGCTACCCGGAACGTCGTGAACCCCGGCTGCGCTCCCTCGGGAGCGCATGCTCCCACGGCGGCTCGCGTGTAATGACCGCGATGCAGGGCCTCTACCACCTGTTCCGGCAGCTCGTTCAGGTTCGAAGTCTGAAAGCGGATCACCAGCCGCACCGCCGGCCCACCCGGTATGCCGCGCTGCGAGCGGCAAGCCGCCTCCGCCGGCGCTCTTGGACCATCTGGAACGATCCCCTGTTGCTGCAGAAGCTCGCCCACTCGCTGCTCCACCTGCTCCGGACCGCGCGACTCGATCGCATGCGCAAAATCCTCCACCACATACAACCGGCCCAGGTGCCACGCCGTTGCCAGGCCCACCGCGTTCAGGCCCGGATCCAGAATGTTCCTCCGGTGCGGCGGCGAATGCATCCATCCAACCTCCACGGACTCGGGATTGAACCCCGCCGCCAGGTTCTCCGCCACTTCGCTGAAGGCCACTCCCGCCTGTCGCGCGCGCTCCGGCAGCGGAGCCTCGCCGGGATACTGGTGCAGCAGCACCCGTTCGTGCAGCATCCACTGCAGATGCGCCTCCGCCGATCGCTGCAATCCTGCGTCCCACCGCAGCGAAACCAACCCATGCCGCATCCGGTCTGCATTCGTCAGTCGAAAAATCTCCCGCGCCGCATCCGGTCTCGCGTAGCGCTGCGCCATCACCGGCGCGGCCGGCAGCAGGCACCCGCACAGTGCGGCCAGCATCACCCACACTCGTCTCTGCATCCGCAACGGAACCATCCTCCGCAATCCACCCCGAGTCAATTTCAGCCCGCTCCCTTCTTCACGGCTTTATGATCAGACTTTGAATCTCTCTTCCCATTGGACCCGGTTTTGTAAACAACCACTCGCCTACATCGGTGCAGTGCTGGTGGTCCTATTTGTCGTTTGCGCTGTCTTCGCCCCTTGGGTCGCGCCCTACAACCCGGACCACATCCACCTGCTCGACCGCCTCGCCGGCCCCAGTCCCCAACACTGGTTCGGAACAGATGAACTCGGCCGCGACATCCTCTCGCGCATTATCTACGGCTCGCGCATCTCCCTTGAAGTCGCCACCTCCGTCGTCACGCTCTCGCTTTTCCTCGGACTCATCTTCGGCGGCATCGCCGGCTTCTACGGCGGCATTCTCGATACGGCCATCAACATGTTCGCCATGAACGCCTTCATGGCGATGCCCGGCATCCTGCTCGCCATCGCCTTCGTGGCCTTCCTCGGCCCCGGCCTGCTCAACTTGATTTTGGCATTATCCATCGGCGGATGGGTCGGTTACGCCCGCCTCGTCCGCGCCCAGGTCCTCGCCGCGCGAGAGAAGGAATTCGTCGAAGCCGCCCGCGCCCTCGGCGCCGGCGACCTCCGCATCTTCCTCCGCCACATTCTGCCCAACATCATCCAGCCGCTCGTCGTCCAGGCCGCCATCGGCATGGCCGGAGCCGTCCTCGCCGAAGCCACTCTCAGCTTCCTCGGCCTCGGAGTACCACCCCCGACCCCAAGCTGGGGCTCCATGCTCAACGATGCCCGCGCGCATCTCTTCGACGCGCCCCATACCGTCGTCTTCCCAGCCATCGCCGTCATGTGCTGCGTGCTCTCCTTCAACTTCCTCGGCGACGCGCTCCGCGACTACCTCGACCCCCGCACCCGCCTCACCGTCGGCCTCTAGGCGGAGGCTGAAATCTATCTCTTCCCGCCGCCCACAAAATGCACAATCTCAATCTTGTCGCCGTCGCAGAGCCGCGTCTCGCTCCACGCCGAGCGCGGAACAATCTCCCCGTTCCGCTCCAGCGCCACGCGGTCGCCCTTCAAATGCAACGCCGCGAGCAAATCGCTCACGGCAGAGGTTTCGCTCAGCTCAGCAAACTCACGCTGCTGGCCGTTGATCAGCAATTGCATGCCTTGAATCTAACAGTTCCTTGAGAACCAAAGGCAGAAGGCCAGACAGTTCCCCGCCATCCGGCAAATAACCTCATCGACTCAGTGCAGCCAGTGCCACAACAGCAGCCCACCCAGCCCCATGGCCCCCATCCCGATGTAAAGCCCCACCACCAGCATGAAACCCCGCATCGCGCCCATACCATCTTCCAGCATTACTTGGTCCCGGCCTGTGACCAGTCTCTCGGCGTACCTTCCGTCTTCAAAAGAAAAATCCGCCGCCGCTTCTCCCGTGGACCCACGACCAGGAAGCCTCGACGGCGGATCAGAAAGAAGATCCCTGGCCCCTGGACGCACCACCGGACGCAGAATCACCTCTGCGGCTCTCTTCTCAGAAAAGACAGAAACCGCCTCTACCGATTGCGCTGGCGGATGAGATCCAGTTGCCATGAAAGCTTTCCTCCTGGATCACCTATCGGCCAGAAAGAAGTCTTTCTTTAGCAAGTGGGCGCGACAAGCAGCTTCCCCCGAAACGGCCGCCCGGCAAATCCTCCCTGCCCACACACTTCAGGCAGCACCGGGGCCTTGCAGCTTCCCGCAGGCCAGCCCTTCAACCACTACTTCAGATTCAGCTCGTCAAATACACGCTTCCATTGCTTCTGATTCTTGCGGTAGCTCCGCTTCAAATCATCCAGAATTCGCTCAAAATCCGCATGCCCGCGCAGCCGGTTCCATGCCGGATTCCGCGAAAACCAAGGATAATTCTCATTCCCCAGATAGATCGCCCGCCGCAGCCAGTGCAGCGCCTCGCTCTCGTCTCCATCCACTGCGAAATACGTCGCCAGCCGGTACGCCATCTCGCTGTCCGCCTCGGCCGCGGCCATCGATTCCTCCTCGATCAGCGCCGCCGCCCGCTCCCGCTGACCAATCTGCACGTAGCACATCGCCAGCGTCGGATAGATGATCCGAAGACTCGTATCGTCCTTCAAAACCGCTTCCATGATGGCGATTGCTTCGTCCAGCTTCCCCTGCCGCATCCGCTGGTACCCCAGCGAGGTCCGCAGCAGCGGATGCCGTGGCTCCAGTGCGAGCCCCTTCTGCAATTCTCCTTCGGCGATATCCAGCAGGTTCTGATAGTGGTACACCCGCGCCCGATGGTTGTAGATCATCGGCGCGCTCGACGGATTCAACAGCAGCGCCTGGTGGAATTGCGCCAGCGCCTCCTCGTACATGCCGTCCAGCCGCAGCATCGTCCCGGCCAGCACATGCACGTTCCAGGCATTGGCCGCGCTCCCCAGCAGCGTCTCGATCCCGTGCCGCGCGCTTTCCTTCTCGCCGCGCGCCAGCAGCATGTACACCCGGTACAGATTCGCCTCCACCGAGCCCGGATCGATCTCCAGTGCCTTATCGAACGCCCTTCGCGCCGCCATCACATGCATATGCCCGCCCAGCCCGTGCCGCGTGTACTGCACATGCGTCACGCCCAGCCCGCTCCAACCGGCGGCATATTGCGGCTCACGCTCGGTCACCTGCTCAAACATCTCCCGCGCCCGGTCCAGATCCGTCCGGCTGCCGGTGCGCAGCATAAAAGACGAAAGCATCGCGCTGGCCTGCAGATACAGCTCTGAGATCCCCTCCGCCAGCGCCTCCGACCGCATCGTCAGCCGCTCGGTTCGCGCCTTCAGTTGCCCGCTTCCCTGCAGCGAAGCAAACACCTCGTTGCAGATCTCCGTCTGCACGGCAATCAGGTCAAACGACGCCACGCTGATCGACCCTCCCCCGCGCACGCTCTCCCGCGAAACATCCAGCAGCTGCCAGTTCAGGTCAAATCCCTTGTCCGAGCGCAAAAAGCTTCCCGTCAGCACGTAATCCACAATCAGCTTGTGCCCGATTGCCAGCGGATCCATCTGCGACTGCGGCACATGCATCAGCGCGCTCGACGGACGCACCACCAGCGAAGTCATCCGCGCCAGCCGCGCTCCAATCGCATCGGCCAGCGCATATCCGTACAGCGGAGCCACATCCACGCTGCCCAGATTTTGAAACGGCAGCACCAGGATCGCCTGCGACTTCTCCTGCTCCTGCTCCGACTCCCGAAAGCGCTCCGCCAACAGCGAAAGCAAGCCTGTCGCGCGCTTCTCCCGCTCCGGAATCGTCGGCATCAGGTTTGCTCCGGCATCGCCCGGAATCACCCCCGTCTCAAACTGCATCGTCTTCATGATCGTGCGCAGCGCCTCCCGCACGTCCGCTGCGCTCGCATAACGCTCCGCCGGAGTCTTCTGCAGCAGCTTCAGGATCACCGAGCTCAATTCCTGCGGCACCTCCGGGCAGCACTCCGAAAGCGGCACCGGGTCCAGAAACTGAATCGCCCGAATCGTCTGGAATTCATCCGTATTCGGCTTCGAAAACGGATGCCGCCCGCTCACCAGCTCGTACAGAATCACTCCCAGCGCCCACAAATCGCTCTGCACGCTGCTCTGCCCCGTCACAAACTGCTCTGGAGCCATATACGCAATCGTGCCGCCACGCGCCGTGTACGTCGCTGTTTCCGCCCCTTTCGACGAAGGCTTCGCCGGATCGAATTCCGCTTCTTCCCTCGTCAGCCGCCGCGCCAGGCCAAAGTCCAGAATCTTCGCCAGCCCCCCATCGGTCAGCATCACGTTCGCCGGCTTCAAATCACGATGAAAAATCCCCAGCGAATGCGCCGCATTCAACCCATCCGCAATCTGGATGCCCACCGAAATCGCCAGTTGCACATTGGACGGCCCCTTCGCAATCAGCTTGTCCAGCGATTGCCCCGGAACATACTGCATCGCAATGAACGTTTCGTCTTCCTGCTCTCCCACTTCGTAGATCGCGCAGACGTTCGGGTGCTCAATCGCCGAGGCCATCTGCGCCTCACGCAGCACCGTCTTGCGCATCTGCTCGGCGCTCAGCAGACCCCGCCGCAACACCTTCAACACCACTGGCCGCATCAGCAGCGAATCTTCCGCCAGATACACCACTCCGCTGCCGCCCGCGCCCAGCTTCCGCACCAGTTCGTACTGCTTGATCTTTCGCGATTTCATTCCCTTTCAGTCTAGCGTTTTCGGCTCAAAACTCTGTGAATGCGCCGGTGAAATCTCCGCACGCACAATTTGCGCCCCGGTACCCGGTGCATCTCACGCTATGGGCGGCCGTCCCCGCGCATCGTTATACTCAGTGCGTTGCCATGGAAACAAAGCCCCTCTTTTTCCGCTTTGTTTCAACCCCGCATCCGGCTCGGGCAGTTTCAGCGCGCCGCCCCGCCAGTTGCTTTGGACCACAGCGCCCGTACTCGGCGCCTTTGGAGGTATCTCTTTCCCAATGAATTCGCGACTTGCCGCTTTCCACCGGATCCTTCTCTCCGCCGCCCTCTGTGCTTTCGCCGTCACCGCCGCGCACGCCCAGGCCGTCGCCGCCGCCGGAGTGCTCAGCAGCCAGACTCCGCACCCCAACATCAAGGTCCCGTTCACCCAGATCACGACCACGCAGACGCCAACCCAGACCGTCGCCGTACCGTATACGCTGCGCCTGCCCAACATCATCAGCAACAACGCAGTCCTCCAGCGCGGCCGCCCCATTCACATATGGGGCTGGAGCAGCCCCAACGAAAACATCACCGTCCAATTCAACAATCAAAATGAGCAGACCACGGCCAATTCGCAAGGCCAGTGGGAGCTCTGGCTCGCGCCCGAACCCGCCGGCGGACCCTACACCCTCACCGTCACCGGCAGCAACAACGAGCCGCCGCTCACTGTCAGCAATATCCTCGTCGGCGACGTCTGGTTCGCTTCCGGCCAGTCCAACATGCAGATCCCCCTCAACGGTTTCCCCGGCTCCGCCGTCATCAAAAACGCCGCACAGGAAATCGCCAACTCCAACTATCCCGACATCCGCCTGCTCAACCTCGCAGACACTGCCTCGTCCACGCCGCTCGACAACATCACCGCCACCTGGACCACCTGCGATCCCACCACCACCCCCAACTTCTCCGCCGTCGCCTATTTCTTCGCGCGCGACCTCGAAGCCCATCTCCACATCCCCATCGGCATCATCGACTCCTCCTGGGGCGGCACACCCATCTCCTCATGGATGAGCAACACCCTCCTCACCTCGCACCCAGGCTTCCAGCCCGTTTACGACAAATGGAAGGCCTTCGAGGCAAAGCAGCCTCAGGTCACCATCCTCGGGGAGCAGCAACAGCCCGAAGATGCAGCCCGCAAACACGTCTGGCATCCTGACCCGAAATCCTGGCACCCCTCCTGGCTCTGGAACGGCATGGTCGCGCCCATGACCCCTTACACCATTCGCGGCTTCATCTGGTATCAGGGGGAAACCGACGCCACTGACGACTGGAACCCAAATCTCTACCGACGCCTTTTCCCAGCCATGATTCAGGACTGGCGCGACCAATGGCATGAAGGCAACCTGCCCTTCCTCTATGTCCAGATATCCAGCTTCTCCGCGCCAAATCAGCACTGGGGCGTCATCCGCAACGCCCAGCGCACCACCCTCGCCCTCCGCGACACCGGCATGGCGGTCAGCCTTGACATCGGAGAAAAAAACAACATCCATCCGCCGGACAAGCAGACCGTAGCCCAGCGCCTCGCGCTCACCGCTTATCACGTCTCCTACGGCCAACAGATCGAAGACGAAGGACCGCTCTTCCAGCAGGTCATCCGCCAGGGCGAACAGCTCCGCGTCTACTTCACTCACACCGCTCAGGGCCTCGTCAGCAAGGGCGGCCCGCTCAAAGGCTTTGAGATTCAAGACAACGACGGCAACTGGCACTACGTCAACGCCGTTATTCAAGGCAATACCGTCGTCGTCGACACCACGTCCATCCCCAACACCCCCGCGGTCCGCTACGCCTGGGCCAACTACTCAACCGCCAATCTCTACAACGGTGTCAGCCTGCCCGCTTCCACCTTCGAGGCCACTGTCCCATAAACCGGAAGCACCCTCCAGACGAGCGAAAGCCCTGCAGACACATTCGTCCGCAGGGCTTTTGTATCGCCGGTGATCTGTTGAGTTTGACCTGAGGCACCCTCGCTATCCGATCGGGCCTCGGCGTGTCAGTTCCTGTTACGCCAGGTCTAGAGCCAAGGGCGCTCTAAGCCTCAGTCACCTCACGTTGAGTCATACAACTACCATCAGAATTTTTCATAGATTATGGATCACCCTCCTTTCCCGTGTGCTTTTACCCTAAAAGCCGCGCCCGACGCGGTCAAGAGTGTATTTCCTACCCCGCTTTTATCCCCTGAACACTCACCACCCCAACTCCCGCAGCGTCAACAATTTCCCGCTCCCGTCACCAGGCGTGGAAAAATCCCTTCCGCTCCGCCATCTCCACGTCCACGCCAAACAGCTCTCGCAACTTCCCTTTCGTCAGCAGATCCTTCTTGCTCCCA
>JAJZJJ010000132.1 GCA_021810175.1 Acidobacteriota bacterium
GGCTGGGGATCGCCACGCCGGAGGTGGCTCCCCCGGACGCCAACGCCGAGGATGGCATGGAAGCCGGAATCTCCGGGCACACCGCTCGCATCCTTCACACGCCCGGACACACTCAGGGCAGCGTCTGCCTGTACTTCGCTCCGGAAAAGCTGCTGCTGGCCGGGGACACCCTCTTCGCCGGCTCGGTGGGCCGCACCGATCTTCCCGGCGGCGATGCCCGGCAGATCATCCGCTCGATTCATGACCGCCTGCTGGTGCTCCCGGAGGAGACCCGGGTGATTCCGGGCCACGGTCCGGCTACGACCATTGGCGAGGAGCGCCAGTCCAATCCGTTCCTGCGTCCTGGGGTGCGGGTGTAGCCGGCCGGCCCCGGTCGCAGCTTCGCCGGAGCGCGCTGAATTGGCGCTTCCCTGGTATCATCAGAGCATGACGCAGCTCGACGTGCTGTACCGTTACGAAGGCCATCCGACCGAGCAGGCGATGGTTGCGCTCGGCAATATTCGCGAGGTTTACGGCGTTCGCCGCATCCAGCTCAACGAAGAACTGAAGACCATCCGCGTCGAATATGACGCCACGCGGCTGACGCGCCCCATCGTATTGCAGCTGCTGCGGCGCTGCGGGATATCAATCGTGGAGGAAGTGCCACTGATCCTCGCGCAGGAAGCGGCTCCGGCGGTCGCCGAAGTGGCGAAGTAGACGTCGGATTCATCCGCAGGTTCGGCGTGTGTGCAGCGCGACGGCTCCGCAGCCGATCTTCCGCGCGCGGACATCAGGCTGCTTCCCGCCGTCCATCCCTTCCGGACGAACTTTGTGACGCCCCTGATTCGGCAGCTGCGGTTTTCGGCCGCGTACGGCCGGTAGCGGCTCGAATGATAACCGCGTCCACCTCTCCGCCGATAAGGAACGCCAGCCCGGTGAGATAAAACCACAGCAGCAGCACCATCACCGCGCCCATGGTTCCGTAATCCGACGTGTAGCTGTTGAAGTGATGCAGGTACACCCTCAGCCCGAAGGACACAATCGCCCACAGCAGAACGCCGGCCACTGCTCCGGGGGTAATCCATTTCCAGTTTGGATGGCGCACGTTCGGCGCGAAGTAATACACCACGCAGAACGAGACCAGCAGAAAGAAGATCGCCACCGGATACTGCGCCCACTGCCAGAGGACGTGAAGCCCGCCGCCGCCCACGGCCCTGGCGACGTCTCCGCCGACGGTGATCAGGAAAATGGCGGCGCAGATCAACATGCCGACCACGATGGTTAGCCAAAGGGCGGTCCAGCGCTGTCGTAGCAGCGGCCTTTCCTCTCTGGCATCGAAGACAGTGTTCAGCGTCTGGATCATGGCGGCCATGCCCGAGGAGGCCGATAACAGAGCGAGAACGATGCCCAGCGCCAGCTCGCCCCCGCCGCTGTTGGCCAGCGAGCGGTGGATGGTCGTTCTCACCAGCCCGGTGGCTGAGGCCGGCATGGCCCGGGTAAGGTCATGCGTGAGCCGGTGCACCATGGGCGAGTGCGGGCCAACAAACATCGCCATGGTGGCGGTAAGGAAGATCGCGAGCGGGAAGATCGCGAAGAAGAAGAAATATGCGAGCTGCGCGGATTGGCCCAGCACTTCGTCCTGCTGCATCTCGCGCCAGGTTCGACGCGCAACCTGTCCCTTGCTGAGGCCTCCGAAATGCCACGGTCCTCTGAGGGGCGCTGGAGCGGGTGGGAGGGCAGTCATGGACGCGGGCACTGGCGATTCGGGCATGGACCCCTCGGCAACTCCTCCTTTGGATGCGGGCGTGGGGTTGGGCTTTGCCAGGTCTGAAGACGAATGGCAGGATGAGCAGCGTTGCCTGGGGGTGAGCTCCCAGTGATAGCATCAGCTTTCCGGACGATGAACGAACCGCTCACTCCATCGCGACTGATCCGCATTGAGGCTGAAGCCCTGCTGGCGCTCGCCGCTCGCCTGGAAGGCCCCATGGCCGGCGACTTCGACCGTGCACTGGGACTGATCCTGCGCTGCGGAGAATCGCGGGGGAGGGTGGTGCTCACCGGGATGGGCAAGAGCGGCATCGTTGCCCAGAAGATCGCCGCCACACTCAGTTCCACGGGCAGCCCGGCCCTGTTTCTTCATCCCGCCGAAGCGGTCCACGGCGACCTGGGAATGATCGTCGAAGGCGACCTGGTGATTGCGCTTTCCGCCAGCGGCGAGACGGAGGAGATCCTTCGCCTGCTGGCCACGCTCGAGCGCCGCGGAAATGCTCTGATCGCGCTGGTCTGCGATACCGGATCCACGCTGGCACGGGTGGCCGCGGTAGTGCTGGACTGCTCGGTTCCCGGCGAAGCCTGCGGGCTTGGACTGGCGCCGACCGCATCCACCACCGCCATGCTGGCCATGGGCGATGCTCTGGCCATTGCCGTTTCTCTGCGGAAGGGCTTCCGCGCCGAAGATTTTGCCGCCCTTCATCCGGGCGGCAAGCTGGGCAAGCGCCTCGCCACGGTCCGGCAGCTGATGCACTCGGGCGACGCTGTTCCGCGCGTGACGCCCACCACCCCGATGCCGGCCGTCATCGATGAAATGTCCAGCAAAAAGCTGGGAATGGCCGTGGTGGAAGAGAACGGAATTCTGGCCGGCATTGTCAGCGATGGGGATCTGCGCCGGCTGCTCGAGCGCGATGGCCCGGAGGCTCTGCGCCGTACCGCCGCGGAGGTGATGAACCCCGCTCCCAGAACCATCTCAGCCGGCGAACTGGCCGTGCGCGCTCTCCGCATTATGGAGGAACGCAAAATCACCTCGCTCATCGTGAGCGACGATCAGAAGCATGTCGAAGGCGTCCTCCACCTGCACGATTTGTGGGGCACGGAACTCATCTGATCAGCCGGCTGCTTTTCCATCCGAGAAGGCCGGGCAAGTCGCAGGATCTTCTTCGTTTGGAGGTCACGGAAATTCGATTCTGCTCCGTCCGCCTCCGCGTTACAGTACATCCATAGAGTGCCGATGTCATCCCATCGACAGGGAGGAGCACTATGGAAATCAGCCGTTTCACTTTCGGATACGCGGGAGACGTGCACACCAGCTTCGACAAGGCTCTTGCGCGTACGAAAGAGGTTCTGGCCGCTCACGGCTTCGGCGTCCAGGCGGAAATCGACATCGCCCAGGCGCTCAAAATGAAAATCGGCGTGCAGATTCCGCGCGAGATCATTCTTGGCGTGTGCAATCCAAAGCTGGCCAGTGGGGCCATTCAGGAGGAGCCGCACGTGACACTGCTGCTCCCCTGCACCGTCACGGTGAAAGAGACACCGGGCGGAGCACATATTGCCGCCGCCGACTTTCAGATGATGGTCAGCGTTACGCAAAATGCCGAACTGGCGAATGTTGCGGCTGAAGCTGAAGCGCTCATCCTGAAAGCGCTCGCCGAGCTCTGAGAGCGCAATACCGGCAAAAACGCTCAGCAAAGACATCGACGCCGACGATTCCGTCACGCTTATCCAGCGCATGGCCATGCTGGGCGCCCACCTGCGCGATCACGATGGAGCGGGCTTCGACGATTACGCCTCCAGTACCCGCAAGCTGATTCCCTTCCTCTATTAATCCTGGTTCGTTTACTCTGGTATACAGCTTGAGTCAGGCGCTTTTCGTCCCCTTCAACACCAATCCTTCATCTCTCTCGTCCAAAACTGTGGACAGGCCACCCGACGGCACGGCCGGTCACTTAGAAAACTATGAACGTTCAGAAGATCTATACGGCAGTGATTCTCCTCTTCGGCCTCGCGCTGGTTTCCGCGCCGGCCGGCGCCCAAACCAGCGTCGCCCTCAGCGTATTTGGCGCACTCAATGGCGGCTCCACCGGACACAACACCATCCAGAGCCCCGCCAACGCTCTCGGCGGCATGGCCGAGGTGCGCCATTTCTCCAGCCCTTTGCTCGGCTACGAGGCCACCTATTCCTACTTTCGCGCGAATCAGGCGTATTCCCAGGAGGGGGCCCCGGGATCCTGCCCCTCGGGCAAATGTATCTCCCTGCCAGCCGGCGTCTCCGCCAATGCTCATGAGATCACCGGCGACTGGCTGCCCTCTCTGAAGATGGGGACTCTCCGTTTATTCGGAGTCTTCGGCGCCGGCGCGCTCATGGATGTCCCGGTCAGCGGGATGAATTCCGGCACATCGGTCAGAGTGGCGTATGTCTACGGCGCTGGAGTGGCCTGGGCAATTTCGCATCACATCGGTGCCCAGTTTCAGTTCCGCGGGAATCTCTACAAGGCACCCAAGCTGTCCACCTTCTACCCCAGCACCGGCACCGTGATGCAAACCGCTGAGCCGATGCTCGGCATCTATTACCGGTTCTGACCAGCAAAACCGCGAACCCGCCCCCATCCCTGGGCGGGTTCGCTTTCCGATCCTCCTCCGATTTCGCTTCTCCTGGATCGAGGAATTCTCTTCAGATGGCTCAGCTCCGCATTTCGGGCGCAATGTCGTACACGCTGCGCACCTGCAGCTTTCTGCGAAATTCGTAAGGCGTCATCGGTTTGTCGAGGGTGACCTCGATCTCGACCGCCCGTCCGCCGCGCAGATCGACGAAGTTGTCGGAGTATGAGGCGTCCGCGTCCTCCAGATTCGCCCATACCCAGAGCGCCGGCACGTCGCTTTCGATCACGACCCGATAGCGTTTCTCTCCGCCGCTGGTGCTCACCGTCAGATTGGGCTTGCTGAGCTTCAGAGCCTTTGGGCGGCCGAAGAGCAGCGTATTTTCCGCCACCGTTCGTCCGTCGACGGCCACTTCAGTCCAGACCAGCAGATTCCCGGCGCCATGGGATTTCACCAGGTCGGCGAGATCCAGCGTCTCCGCCCGCTGGCTCAGGCGCGCCGGAATGTCGATCTGCTTGGATCCCTGCCGCAGCATTTCGCCCGCGGCCGTGGTCACGCACCACCGCAGGTCGCCGGCAGTATCTTTCTGCTGATCGCTGGTCACGTAGATCTCGGCCTGGCCGCTCTGCGCGTCCGGCAGACCACTGACCAGGATGGGGGCAAAGAAGTGCCTGGACTGGTACATCAACGCCTTCTCGCGCCGGTAATAATCGACCATCGCCCAGCTGGAGCCGGGCCAGGAATCGTTGTACTGCCAGATCACCGCCGCCATCGAGCGGGGCATGTCGCGCCTCCAGTGCTCGACGCCATAGCGGACCGCCCAGGCCTGGTTGAGATCGGTGAGCCAGAGAGTATCATCGAAATCCTGCGGAGCTTTTCCGAAATTCTCCTGGGTGTAATCCATGATGATCTTCATCCCGTGGCCGCTGCCGTCCAGCTCGTGGTAGCGCATCTGCGGCGAATGAACATCATAGCGATCGGCCGGATCGGTGAAAGCACGCACCGTCATCGGAACCGGCGTGGACTGCATGCCGAACTCGGTCACGAAGCCTTCCACCTTGCGGTAGCTTTCCACCGGCGCATTCCCATGCCAGACGGCCCACGAGTGAATATCGCCGCTGCCGGATGCACCGCTGCCCACTTCGTAGAAGGCGCCCGGAACCAGCCGATGGACGATGCCGCCGATGAAGTCTTTGAAGAGGTGCTCGTAGCCTTTGAAGTACTGAATTTCGTTGTTCCCGCTCCAGATCACGATCGCCGGATGGTTCCGGCACCGGCGCGTCTGTTCTTCGATCTCCGCATGCAGATTGTTCATCCAGGTTTCGTCTTGAACGGGATAGCTGGCGTTGGCGAACTTGAACTCGAACTGCAGCATCAGCCCCAGTTCGTCGCAGAGGTCGAACAACTCGTCCTGCTCGTAGTAGCCGCCGCCCCAGAGCCGGATGAAATTGAAGTTCGACTGCGCCGCGCGCGTCATGAACCAGCGGATATTCTCCGGCGTGACCTGGGTGGGCATATTGTCAGCGGGGATCCAGTCAGCGCCTTTGGCAAAGACCGGCACGCCGTTCACGCACACGTGCAGGGCCTTGTTTTCGCTGGGCGGCACAACCTCGACGGTCCGCAGGCCAACGCGGCGAGTTGCCACATCCAGGCTCTTGCCTTCGGAATCCTTCAGCTGCACCGTCACGGCATAGAGAGGCTGATCGCCCATGCCATTCGGCCACCAGAGCTGCGGCTTCGGAACCGCGGCATGAAGAACCGCCTTGCCGTTGGCGAGAGATCCCTTCGCCGTCGCCACCGTCTCGCCGGCCAGCGACACGTGCGTCTCGACGCTGGTTCCCGAGGTGCGCCCGGCCGCTGCGGTATGGATCTCCAGACGGACAGAGCCGTCCGGCTGATGCTGCTGCAGCACACCCACGTCGGTGAGGTGGGCCCCGTAGCCCAGAACTTCAATCTTCTGCCAGATGCCCTGCGTCAGAACCGCGCGGCACCAGTCCCATCCCCACATGTAGGGGGCTTTGCGAACCCACGAGCGCTGGTTGTGCAGATCGACGCCATACTTCTTCTGATAGGCGGCCCTGTGCTCTTCCACGTAGGCGTCCAGCGGGTCAAAGCGAATCCGCAGATGGTTGGCTCCTCGCCGCAGATGGGGCTTGATGTCGAAGGTCCAGGTGCGGAACATGTTGTTGCTGTCGCCCAGCAGATGGCCGTTCAGCCAGACGGTGGCCAGCGTGTCCAGCCCGTGGCAAACCAGATCCACATGCTCCTTGTCATGCAAATCGCCGGGGACGTCGAAGCTGCGCTCGAAGATCCACTTCTTCTCCGCAACCCACTGCACCTTGCCGTTGTTCTCTCCGAAGTAGGGATTGGGAATTTTGCCGGCGGCCAGAAGGTTCGTATAGGTGCTGCCTGGAATGGTGGCCGGAACCGAGTTCGACTTGCCATCCTCGCGCATCGTCCACATGTTGCCGCCCAGATTGAGCGACACCGGACCTCCAACGCCGGCGGTCATGGCCAGACCGGACCTGTCCAGCATCAGAGCCATTCCCATTCCCGCGGTTCCCTGAAGCATTTGCCGCCTCGTCAGACGAGGCATGGTAAACGGTTTCACTTTCTTCGACACAATCGAGCTCCTTGACGACATCAGCCATTGAAACACAATCAGCGGCTTGCTTGTTCCCAATGGGGAAGGATTTCAAATTACTCGGGGATGCCAGGCGAAAGGCGCAGGCGGTCGTGCCCGTTGCGCGCGATCGGGAGCATCCGGCGATGACCATGGTCATCTTCTCCGCAGGCGCAAGCACGATCAACGACTCTCATTCGCAAACTTCCGGTGGGAGCAATCGGCGACAATAGAGTGAATGGAATTCGTTGATCTCCAGGCGCAGTACCGCCGTCTCCGCCCACGCATCGACGCTCGCATGCAGGCGGTCCTCGACCATGGCCGTTTTATCCTCGGCCCGGAAGTGCAGGAGCTGGAGTCC
>JAJZJJ010000133.1 GCA_021810175.1 Acidobacteriota bacterium
GGCACTCCTCCCCGCAAACTGATGCCGGCGCGTGGACTCTTTCGCTGTGTTAGTGTGAGGTTAAGCTGGATCGGGGCGTCTGCGAGCGTCCCCGCGCTTCGCGTTTATGCCGCAACCGCCTAATGCAGTTTCGCCGCCCAATCCGCCGGCGAGTTCTCCCGCGGATTCGCCCCAGCCCTCCCGCGCCGGACGCTGGGTGCAGCGCGCCGATCTCTTCCTCCGCGTCATGATTGGCCTCTACCTCGGCCTCATTCTCTTCTTCCTTCCATGGACGCACCTCTGGATGTTCAATCGCTTCTTCATGTACTACTCCGGCGTGGCGCGCATCATGCAGCATGGCGCCGTCCGCGGCATGGTTTCCGGGCTGGGCCTGCTCAACCTCTGGATCGCCATCTCTGACGCCATCCACTACAAAGAGGTCTGACCATGTCCCGCAAACCTCCGGCCCCTCTCGAAAGCGCCGCTCTCGCCTACGAAAACGAGTCCTTCCTCAACAGTCCCGAAGGCCGCATCGTCCGCATCCTCTCCGAGTACACTGAGCCCCTCGCCCGCTTCCGCAGAGAGCGCATCCAGGACACCGTCGTCTTCTTCGGCTCCGCCCGCTTTCGCGCCCTCGACGAAGCCAGCCGCGAGCTCGAGCTCCTCGCCAATACCGGATCGCAGAAACGCGCTCCCGAAGAGGAACAGCCGGCCCGCGCCCCCATCGATGAGGAAACCAGCGAACTCCGCCGCAGGCGCGCCGAGTCCGCCGTGGAGATGGCCCGCTACTACGAGGATGCCCGCCGTCTCGCCTTCCTTCTCACCGAGTGGTCCAAAGATCTCAACTTCCGCAGAAGCCGCTTCGTTGTCACCTCCGGCGGCGGCCCAGGCATCATGGAAGCCGCCAACCGCGGCGCATGGGAGGCTGGCGGCAAAACCATCGGCCTGAACATCAAGCTCCCCTTCGAGCAGATGCCCAACCGCTACGTGACGCCCGAGCTCAACTTCGAGTTCCACTACTTCTTCATGCGCAAGTACTGGTTCGCCTATCTGGCAAAGGCTCTGGTCGTCTTTCCCGGAGGCTTCGGCACCCTCGACGAAATGTTCGAGATCCTCACCCTCTCCCAGACCGAGAAGCTCGCCAAGCAGATCACCGTCGTGCTCTACGGCTCCTCTTACTGGCAGAACGTCATCAACCTCGACGTCCTCGTCGACAAGGGCGCTATCTCCCCACGCGACCGTGAGCTGTTCCAGATAGCCGACACGCCCGAGCAGGCATTTCAGCTCCTCCAGGCAGGCCTGACAAAGAACCACCTGGAATCCGCCCGCGCCTCTGAGACCGCCGGTGGCCCAACCGCCGACCAGTCGGAACGCTGAAAGCCCGGCCTTCCCACCGGCCCCGCTAACTCGGCAGCCCCGCCACTATTTGGCCTTCAGCACCTTTCCCGTGCTGGCGTCCACCCACACCGCATAACCGGCCTTCGCCGTGCCCCACTGCACATACCAGACCGGCGCATGGAACCGGTACGTCGCGCCCAGCTCCAGAGACGTCAGCATCTTGTCGGGATTCTTCTTCAGCCAGCGGGCTGCGTCCGCCGCGGCTGTCTGGTACGCTGCCTCGGAATCCACCTTGAACAGCGACAGTTCGACCGGCATGGCGTCATGCGTGATTCCGTGCCACGCCAGCTCCGCGCCCGCGTCCAGCCCCCGAAAGATCTCCGGCGGCGCGCTGGCGATCGAGTACGAGTACACCCGGTATTTCCCCGTGCTCGGCGACGCGATGATCGCCTCCCACATCGCCGCTTTGCCGTCCGCATTGGTGAAACCCGGCACCTCTTTTGCCGAGAGCCGGATCAGCTTCGCGCCCGGCGACCATTCATGCGCCGCCCTGTACATCAGCGCAAACGCCTTCTTCGCGCTGACCGGTTCCGGAGCTGCCGCCGGCTGCACCGCCGTCTCCGGCGACGCTGCCGCGCTTTGGCTGGGAGTCTTCGCCGATTTTGAACAACCCGCTGCCAGCAGAACGGCGAGAGTCAGCGATAATGCCGCCCACTTCCCCATCGAATATCGAGCCATAGTTCTCATCGCAGTCCTCCCTTCTGCCGCTGCCGCCGCTGCATCCTGCCAACGGCGGCAGACAGTTTCTACCTGCACCTGTATCACGTTCCAGGCGCTCTCGATGTGACTGCGGTCACCCGCTCCCGCCGCATCGCAAACCGCTCTATTCCTTGTCCTTACGATCTCCGTCCTGATGATCCCCGCCGCTCCGCAGCTGGGGCATCGTTGCGCCCTTGCTCAGCGTCAGCAGCCCGGCCTGCGAATACGTCAGCAGCTTCTCCCGCGTATCCGTAATATCCAGGTTCCGCATCGTCAGCTGCCCGATCCGGTCCCGCGGCGAAAACGTCGATTCGCCCTTCTCCATCGTCAACCGCTCCGGATGAAACGTCAGATTCGGCGAGGCCGTGTTCAGAATCGAATAATCGTTCCCCCGCCGCAGCTCCACCGTCACTTCGCCCGTCACCGGATTCGCCACCCACCGCTGCGCGCTCTCCCGCAGCATGATCGCCTGCGGATCGAACCAGCGCCCCTGGTACAGCAGCCGCCCCAGCTTGCGCCCGTTCTCGCGATACTGCTCGATCGTGTCCTCGTTGTGGATGCCCGTGATCAGCCGCTCGTAAGCGATATACAGCAGCGCCAGACCCGGAGCCTCGTAGATGCCGCGGCTCTTCGCCTCGATGATCCGGTTCTCGATCTGGTCGCTCATCCCCAGACCGTGCCGCCCGCCGATCCGGTTCGCTTCCAGCAGCAGCTCCACCTGGTCCGCGAACTCCCGGCCGTTCAGCGCCACTGGCCAGCCTTCATGGAAGCGCACCGTCACTTCCTCGCGCGCCACCGCCACATCGTCCCGCCAGAAGGCCACGCCCATAATCGGCTCAACGATGCGGATGCTGCTGCTCAGCTGCTCCAGATCCTTCGCCTCATGCGTCGCCCCCAGCAGGTTCGAGTCCGTCGAGTACGCCTTCTCCGCCGACATCTTGTACGCGAACCCCGACCGGCGCATGAACTCCGACATCTCCGCGCGCCCGCCCAGCTCCTCGATGAACGCCTCGTCCAGCCACGGCTTATAAACCCTCAGCTCCGGATTCACCAGCAGTCCATAGCGGTAGAAGCGCTCGATGTCGTTGCCCTTGAAGGTGCTCCCGTCGCCCCAGATGCTGACGTCGTCTTCCTTCATCGCCGTCACCAGCATCGTCCCGGTCACCGCGCGCCCGATCGGCGTCGTGTTGAAGTAGGTCACGCCCGCCGTCGATATATGGAACGCCCCGCTCTGCAGCGCCGCCAGTCCTTCCCGCACCAGCTGCGCCCGGCAGTCGATCAGCCGCGCCTTCTCGGCCCCGTATTCCAGCGCCTTGCGCGGAATCTGTTCGTAATCCTTCTCGTCCGGCTGCCCCAGATTGGCCGTGTACGCATAAGGACGCGCGCCCTTCTGCTTCATCCAGTGCAGCGCGGCGCTGGTGTCCAGCCCTCCGGAAAATGCGATCCCAACCTTCTCCCCGGCTGGCAGGTGTTCCAGAATATTCGACATAGAGCGTTTACGGCCCCTTCAATAAGAATCAGTGCTTCAGTTGCAGCTTCTTGACTGATTCTAGAGCCTGCTATTCGCTTTCGCGCTGATCCGCCGGCATTCGGTCCCCGCCGGCATCCGCGCCCCGCCGCCCCGCCGCAATCCGCAGACGGCCTTTACCATGGAATTACCTCATGGATTCCGCATCCCCTGCTGCTTCTGCTCACCCAACCCGGATGGCCATCGCTCTGGCTTTCGTCAGCGTTTACATCTGCTGGGGCGCGACCTACACCGCCATGAGCATCGGCGTCCGCCTGCTCCCCGCGCCCATCCTCGCCGGAACCCGCATGATTATCGGCGCCACCATCATGCTCACCGCCTGCGCCCTCGCCGGCAAAAAGCTCTTCTACGACCGCCGCACCATGGGATGGCTCGCCCTCGTCGGCTTCCTCATGCTCTTCTGCGGCAACGTCGGCCTGGTCTGGAGCGAGAAATACGTGCCTAGCGGCCTCGCCGCCCTCATTGTCGCCATCATGCCGTTGCAGGCCGCCATCATCGAGAGCCTCCTGCCCTCCGGGGAACGCCTCCGGCGTCGCGGCATCCTCGGCCTCCTGCTCGGCCTCGTGGCGCTCGGCGCTCTGCTCTGGCCCCGCCTCCATGAAGCCCTCGAGCCTCACCAGGCAGGCCGGACCATGCTCCTGCTTCCTGCCCTGGTGCTTCTGCTCGGAACCCTGAGCTTCGCCAGCGGCTCCGTGATCTTCCGCCATCAGCGGCTTCCCGTGCACCCGCTCGTCGCCGCGGGATGGGAGATGTTCGTTGCCGGAGTCTGCAATCTTATCCTCGCCACCTCCCTCTGGCAGTGGCCCTATGCCGTTTGGAATGAGCGCAGCTGGGCCGCCATCGGCTACCTGGTGCTCTTCGGCTCCCTCCTCGGTTTCTCCTGCTATATCTGGCTCATCCACCACGTTCCCGTCGCCAAAGTCGCCACCTATGCCTATGTCAATCCAGTGGTTGCGGTCATTCTGGGGGCTTTGGTTCTGGGAGAGCACATGCAGCGGTCCGAATACTTCGGCATGGTCGCCGTGCTCGGCGCCGTCGCTCTGGTCACCTCCTCGCAGATGAAAAGCGGCCGCAAGGCTGCCGAAATCGAAGTCAATCCCGTCGAAAGCGAGGCATAAACATACCGTCCCCTGCCATGGCCCGCCGGGGTTCCGGACGCCCTCAAAGAATTCTCCGCCTTCAGGTTGCCCTCGCCACAGCTTCTCCCATCCAGATAAGATGGATGGGAACTCCTCACCCGGATTCCCATCCTTTCCGGGTATTGCTGCCGCGGATACTGGGCCCTTATTGAACAAGCTTTTTCCCCTCCGTAATGCCCTGTTCAAGGTGCATGCGGATACTGGCCTCAGGACTGCGCCCACGGGAGGATTCATGGCCGAACTGCGAAAGATCTCCTATCTCTGGAAAGACCCCGAAACCGCAAAGGACTACGCGACCGCTGTTTCGCTCCACAGCCACACCAATCAATCCAGGGAAACGCTCGACTTTCTCGCCACTCTCGGCAACCAGTACCCCCTGCTGCGCCCGCTGCTCGCTCACTACGAGCGCCGCTCCCGCGAGCGCCACAACACTCCCGTCAACTACGCCCTCGCCTACTGGACCCCGCCCCTGACTCCAAAGCTGGCCTTCGACCTGGAGACCGGCCAGATTCAGCGCAAACTCGGCCTCATGCCCCTGGTCTCCATCACCGACCACGACACCATCGCCGCCCCCATGCTCCTCCGCACCGTCGCCTCCGCCCGTCATATCCCCGTCTCCGTCGAGTGGAGCGCGCCCTTTGGCGGCGATCAGGCCTTCCACCTCGGCATCCACAACCTGCCCAGCGATCAGGGCCCCGCCTGGATGAAAGTCTTCGAGGAATACACCGCCAGTCCGAACGAAACAAAGCTCACCGAAATCCTGGCCGCCCTCCACGCTCTGCCCAACGTCCTCATCGTCTTCAACCACCCCATGTGGGACCTCTACCTCATCGGCGAAGACAAGGCCGCCCAGCGCGTCCGCGATTTCATGGCCGCGAATCACCAGTACATTCACGCTCTGGAACTGAACGGCCTCCGCCACTGGAAAGAGAATCGCGCCGTCAAGCGCATGGCCCAGCAGTGGAACAAGCTCCTCATCTCCGGCGGCGACCGCCACGGTCTGGAGCCCAACGCCAACGTCAATCTCACCAGCGCCGCCTCCTTCACCGAATTCGTCCACGAGATTCGCTACGAGGGCCGCAGCCACGTTCTCTTCATGCCGCAGTACGCGCAGCCGTGGAAGCACCGCATCCTGCAGTCCACCCTCGACGCCATCCGCGACTATCCGGATTTCCCCCAGGGCTCGCAGGTTTGGGACCAGCGCGTCTATCACCCCGATGCCCAGGGCGTCATTCGCCCCATTCGCGAGCTCTGGCCCGCCGGCGTCGCTCCGGCCTGGATGAACTTCATCATCCGCTCCGTGCTGCTCATGGGCCGCCAGCCCGTATCCGCCAGCCTGCGCCTCGCATGGAGCGAATCCCGCGACCTCAAGTTCGCTCTCGGCGAAGACGCCATCAGCTAATCCGCCAGGTTTCTCATCCGCACAAAAAAAATCCGCCGCTGCCCGCGGGCACCCAGTCAGCGGCGGATTTTCCTTTCGGTCTGTCGCCCTACTGCGCCGCCCGCACCGAGAACGCCTCAAAGCTGTGCGGCAGCACTTTGATCGTGAAGCTCGTCCGCTGCGGCGCTCCCGGAATCCCGCCCCGCTGCCACCACGGCAGCGTCGACTTCGCCTTCGCAGCCGCGCTCACCGTTGCGCCCGTCACCAGGTTGCGGATCGACTGCGCGCTGCCCTTCACCCGCACCGTCACCGTCACCGGCTCGTCCCGGAACGACTGCACCACAAACGTCCCGTTGTCGTACTCCATCAGGCTCACCTGGCTCGGAGCTTTCACAATCTCCGGCAGATTCTCCCCAACATATTCCCGCAGCGTGTTCAGCACGCCTTCCGGCAGGTTGTAAAGATCGTTGTAGTTGTCCGGAATCGTCAGCACATACAGATTGCCCTTGCCATAGCGGTCCATCAGCAGAATCGGCGCTCCGTGTCCGTTGGCCGTTCCACGAATCAGCGGCCACGCATCGTTGGTGAAGTAATCCACCTCGGGGAACATCAGCGGCTTCGACGTTCCCAGATTGTTCCCGTTGCCCGCTCCAAAAGCTCCCCAGTACTTCGTCGGCAGCAGCTGATCGCCCGGCATCCGCAGCTCGCAGATTTGCGCAATCTCCTTCGGAATCCGCCGCAGCAGCCCCGTCGTAATCACCACATTGCCGCCCGCCATCAGATGCGCCTTGATCTTCGCCAGAATCGCCGGATCGTGCGCCGCCGCCGCCGTCAGCAGCACCGTCTTCGCCTGCGTCGGAAATTCCGGATACATCTCCACCGGAATCCCATCCTCGCCCAGATAAACCGGCAGAAAATCCTCGCCCGTTGAGTTCAGCGGCCGATAAACCGCCACGCCCAGCGGATTCCCCAGCTGGCCCACCACCGGATCGATCTCGTTCAGCGCCTTACCCGCCACCGCCGCGAAATCCGGCGTCGAGTGCGGCCACCACTTCTTGTAGTCGAAGCTCGTCGGCATATTCGCCCACGCCGAGCGGTCCCCCGCCTGCGCCGGCAGCAGCAGGTTCGAGTACTCGAACAGCATGATCTGCGGAGCCTTCGCCAGCATCGTGTCCCACAGCTGCTCCGCATACCGGTCCACATACCGGAT
>JAJZJJ010000134.1 GCA_021810175.1 Acidobacteriota bacterium
ATTCGGATGCGCCATCGCCCACGTCCACGCCCGCTCCGCGGCCTTCAGGCAACGCCCCGCAAACTTCGCGTCATATTCGCGATACACTCTCGCTGCAATCGCCATCACCGCCGCAAAATCCGCCGTCGCTGTCGCTACCTTGTACGGCGGCTTGCCAGACCCAATCACATAAATCTCCAGCGGATCATCCTGCGGCATCACAAAACCGCAGAATTCGCGACTCGTCTGCTTGTCCCATACGCCGCCGTCCACATCCTGCATCGCCAGCATCCACCCTAGGTTCCAGCGCACCTCTGCCAGAAAATCCGGCATCGGCCCCCTTGACTCCGGAATTTGTAACTCCATCGGGAGCAAACTCTTCTCATATAGCTCCCATGCCCATAGCAGCGTCCCGGTCGTAATCCCCGAGTTCACCATGTACCGGCCATAATCGCCCGCATCGTGCCATCCTCCGTAGTTGGCAAACGTCCCCGTCTTGCCCGAACTCGAATCAAACGCATCGTGCAAATGGCATGGCGGATGCTCGTAGCCCCCGCCCAGGTTCACATGGCAGCCGCACCGCTGGCCGTAGTACCCGCGCGTCGCCATCCACAGCGCATGTCGGTACCCATCTCCGCCAATCTCCACTTCTGTCGTCTCGCCATGCTCCACGTCCAGCAGATACTTCCCCGGTATTCGCACGTCAGAGAAATCCGCCAGTTGCACCCGGTCACCCGACAACGCATCCTCGCGAACCTCACTCAGTTTGCCTTCCAACACCTTCTCGCCGCCGTCCGCCCGTCGCATTTGAAACTTCCTTGCCGGCTCACGCGAGCCCTGCGGCCACTGCACCGTTGCCACCTTATCTGCGGCAGGAAGATACCCCACCTGGTTCACCATCGTGCGGAGCCCCGGCTGCTCCGCCAGCGCCGGGCGCACAACCCCTTTCAGAGCCGTTGCCGCAATACCTGCCAGTGCCGCCGAACCCGATAGTTTCAGAAACTCCCTGCGTCCCACGCCAGCCTTCATCGCACCCCTCCATCGACGATTCTTGCCGCCTGCGTTACTCTGCACATGCAACGATAAATCTCACTCCGCCGGGGAGTAAAACGCGTCAGCCATGAATATCACTGCCGACCTCGCTGCCATCGCCCGCCAGGAATCCCTCCTCGTCTTTGACGCCTTCGACGAGCACACCGCTTGGCGCATCGGCTCACGCCTGCGCGAGCTGGCCCTGGCTCGCGGCCACTATCTCGTCATCGATGTGCGCCGCTTCGGACAGCAGTTGTTCTATTGCGCGCTCCCCGGTGCTGTGCCGGATCAGGCCGAGTGGGTCCGCCGCAAAGTCAACGTAGTCACTCGCTTCCATCGCAGTTCCTATGCCATCGGCCGCGAACTCGCCCGCAGTAACTCATCCCTCGAAGACAAGCAGGGCCTGCCTACCCTCGATTACGCCACCCACGGCGGCTGTTTCCCCATCCGCGTCGCTGGCGCGGGCGTCATTGGCTGCGTCACCGTCTCCGGACTCCCGCAGCGTGCAGACCACGAACTCGTCGTCGAGGCAATCTGCCTCGAACTCGGCAGGAATTTTGAGGATTTCCGGCTACCGGCACTGCCGGCAGAGTAAAAGTAACTGATTCAGATACGTTTCTCGCTGTCCACCTGTCCGGACTTATTGGACTTTGCCCCGGGGCCGAAGCCGCTGCAATTCCATCGCGCATGCCACGGCATTCAGACTGGCTATGCGCAGATTATCCAGCGCCGCCCATACCCAGAACTGCGAAGTCTTCTCCTGCGATCCATCCGCCGTCCGCACCCGAACCAGCACATCGCCCTGTCCGGCCGAGCTCAGATTCGTCGGTGCATCACTGTCGCCCATGATCACGTCCACATGCTCGCCCTGCAGTGCTGCTTCCACATGTTCCAGCGCCACCGGGTCCGCAAACTCGATTGACATCGACAGGCCGTAGCCGTGAAAAACCGGCGTGTGGATCAGTTGCAGCGGCACCACTGGAGCGACACCTCGCAGTGCCGCATAATGCCGTCGAATTCTCGCTTCACGCTCCGGCAAACGGAACTTTCCTGCCTCACCGAACACCGGAGTCGCGGTAAACGCCACCTGCGTGTCGTAAATCGACTTCGGCAGTGTCTGGAAATTCAGCAGATTCACCGTCTGCTGGTGCAGTTCATCCATGGCCTCGCGTCCGTATTCTGACGCGGGCTCCAGCACCGTGACAGAAGCGCACCGCAGCGCGCCCACCTGCTCCAGCCGCTGCGTCAGCAGGCCCACGGCCACCGCCACCGGGTGCGCGGGCACCACCGCCGCAGTCGCCAGCCCTGGCGTCTCGCCCACATCCTCGCTATGGTCCTGCACCCAGGGTGCGCGCACCAGCACGCCCGCTTCTCCTTCAATCCCAGCCGTCATGTCCACAATGCTCGCCCCGGCTCGCTGGGCGATTTTCCAGTATTTCTGCGTAGACTCCTCCGAGTCCGCGAAAAACACAAAATCAGCCCGCTCAAACGATGTCGGGTCGATCCGCTGCACAAACGTCATCTCGTCGCCGACGCTCTCCAACTGACCAATCTGATCTTCTTCGTCCATCAGGACAAAGTCGGCATTGGCAAAGGGAGACTCGGTTAACGCTTCGTTCAATTCCTTGCCCCGAAGAGACGAGGCTCCAACTATGGCGATTTTGTATTGGTCGGGCATCAATGGGTCGTCGTGGAAACGCTATGCGTGTGAGCGGCTCTGCGGTGCCGCTGCCAGGAGTAGGCCAGCCGCGCAATGACGCCCGAAAACATATAAGTCAGCGCCATCGCAGCCAGTACGTAGTCAGAGAATGCCACCAGTGCGTAAAGCACCAGCCCGAACAGCACAATCCACTGGAAGGGCTGCCGGTTCGTAAAGTTTAATTCTTTTCCGCTCCAGAATCTCCAGGTGCTCACCATCAGAAATCCAAGAAATCCCACCAGCAGCATCCATACAATGGCAACCGGCGCCATCGATACCGGGATCCCTCCAAAAAAATGCACCACAGCGGCAATCACGCCCGCCGCTGCCGGTATCGGCATCCCGACAAAGTACTTCCGCCCCGGCCGTCCCGGATTCTTCGGCACAGGATCGTGGCTGATATTGAATCTCGCCAGCCGGCTTGCCCCGCATAGCAGAAAAAGAAAGCACAAGAATGCGCCAAACTGCAGCAGCTTCTGGTGCAGCACCGGATTCATCGTCTCAGGCAGCATACGAAAGCCCCAGGTAAAGGCCAGTATGCTCGGTGCCACGCCAAACGTGATCACATCTGCCAGCGAATCCAGCTCGCGCCCAAAGTCGCTCGTCGTGTCCGTCATGCGCGCGATGCGTCCATCCAGCGCGTCAAATGGAATCGCGATCGCAATCGCCAGCGCTGCATGATCAAAATATTCCGGGTGCAGCGTCGAACCCTGCAGGCTCTGCGTAATCGCAAAGTATCCCGCGCCGATGTTCAATGCCGTGAACATCGACGGCAAAATATACATGCCGCGCCGCCGCCGGTCGCTACGCTCCGCCGTTGCACCGCGGTCCCCGGTCTTCAGACTGGACAAACGCGCCAAACCGTTCAATCCGCAATCTCCGTCTGCGCGCCGCCCGGCTCCGGTCGCCGCGCCAGCACCGTCGAACCGCCCTTTACGCGCTGTCCCTCCTTCGCCAGCACCTCAAAATTTCCCGGCAGCAGCAGATCGGTGCGCGATCCGAATTTAATCAACCCCACGCGTTCGCCGCGCTGCACGCGGTCGCCTTCGCGCTTGGTAAATACGATGCGCCGGGCCAGCAGTCCCGCTATCTGTTTGAAGCAGATTTCGTTGCCGTCCGTCGTGCCAATCACCACTGTGTTCTGCTCATTCTTCTCGGCCGATTCAGGGTTCATCGCATTCAGATACAGCCCATGCCGGTAGGTCACCCCCAGCACGGTTCCGGCTTCCGGGGCGCGGTTCACATGCACATTAAAAACACTCAGAAAAATGCTCAGCCGCAGGCGTTCCCCGCTTGGCGTCTGCACTCTGGCAATCTCCGTAAGTTTGCCATCGGCAGGAGAAACCACGAGTCCCTCACCCTGCGGAATTTCCCGGTGCGGATCCCGAAAGAACCACAGAAAAAACGCCGCCAATAGAAAAGGGATTGCCGTCCAGGCCCACCCGCCCGTGAGCAGATGCACCACCACCGCCACCGCCACAAGGGCAAATCCGTAGTAATAGCCGTCTCGTACCATAACACGTTGACAGCCTTGATTATATGTCCTTCAGGATGCCGCCCCCTGTCTCCGCGAATCGATTGTTGCGGAGACAGGGAACCCCCGTAACCGGTCTGCCATTCTCTGGATGGGACCCGCTTCGTCTGAGGTTCAGGCAAAATGCAAATTCGCCGCGGGCGAACTCAATGCGGCGATTTCATCTTTTAATCGGAGTTTGATTTTCTTGAGCCGGACTTCTTCCAGTTGCTCGTCGGCTGAGAGGTAGGGCTTTTGCATCAGGGCTTGGAGCTGTTGCTCATAGTGACGATGTTGCTCTTCCAGACGGCGAATTGCTTCGCTGTCCGGCTTTACATCTACGTCCGTAGCCATAGATGGCACCTCCTATGCTTCAACTACTCTATTAGACGAATCACGCTACCACTGGCAAGAGCCATCTTCAAGGGCTTTCTGTCGAGAATTTTCCACTGTCGACCGGCACTCGCTCCATCAGCACCGCATCCTCTACCGGATCCTTGTAATACCCCCTCCGTCGCCCAACCTCCACCCAACCTGCCTCCCCGTAAAGTCTTTGTGCAGTTATATTTCCAGCGCGCACCTCAAGCATCAGGCGAAGCCCGCCATGCTTGAGGCACCAACCTTCAACGCCCTCCATCAGCGCACGCCCAACTCCCTTCCGGCGCATGGCCGGCTCCACGGCTATCCATTCCACCTCGCACGCGTTTTCCACACCGTCCAGCAGTAGACGCCCCAGCGCAATTCCTGCGCGCACACCGTCCACCTCACCCACCAAAGCAAATCGCCGCAGCACGCCGGCGGGCTCTCCTGCCTCTGGATATGTCCGGTAGATCTCCGGCGACCAGTGCGGAGCCGTCCTGATTTCATGATCCAGCGCCAACACCCACTCCACATCGCCCTTACTCATCGGGCGCAGTTGGATCATTGCCCCCGCCGCTCTGCCACAAGTTCGGCCTCTGACCGCCGCAGGTAATGCGCATCCATCGCCGCCAAATCGTCAAAACCCCGATTCAAAATCCGCGCCTGCGCGAACCGCATCGCATCCTCCGCCTCTGGAGCACTCACCACCCGCGCCCCAGTCAGCACCTGCGCCAACTTTGTCTCGCAGCACGCAATCTCGCATTCCTGCGCCTGCTCGAGTATCTCCGCTGGCCTCAGCAACGCTTCGCCAGCCTCATCGTCGGCCAGGCCAAAATACATCTCGCCTCGCCCGGCATCCAGCACCGCGGCTCTGCTCCCCGCCTTCTGCGCCAGCACCTGCAGCCGCGAAACCCCGATTACCGGCAGCCCCGCCGCCTGCGCCAGCCCTTTCGCCGTGCTCAGGCCCACCCGTACGCCCGTGAAACTGCCCGGACCGCGCACCACCACGATTGCGCCCAGGTCACCAACAGCAACCCCAGCGGCCTCCAGCATCTCGCGAATCGCCGGCATCAGATCCTCTGAATACGTCCGCCCCGCCAGATGCCGCGCCTGCAAAACCATCACGCCCTGCTCGTTCACCTCAGCCAGCGCCACGCTGCCCTCCGGTCCGCAGGTATCGACCCCCAGCACTCTCATCCGTGTGTACTCTCCGCCGCTGGCTGCACAATCTCAACCAGCACGCCGCCTGCGCTCGACGGATGCACAAAGAAATACAAATGCCCTCCGGCGCCCACCTTCACCTCGTCAGAAATGAACCGCGCACCCAGCGCCTTCAGCCGCGCCATCGCTGCGGAAATATCCTCCACCTGCAAGGCCACATGATGCAGCCCCTCACCCCGCTTGACCAGAAACTTCCCCACCGGCGAATCCTCCTCCGTCGGCTCCAGCAGTTCCACGCGGCTCTCGCCCACCGGCAGCATCGCCGTTTTCACGCGCTCATGCTCCACCGTCTCTTCATGCGTCACACGCAGTCCCAGGGCCTCGTAAAACGCACGTGCCTGCGCAATACTCTTCACCGCAATACCCAGGTGATCGATCTTCGTTCCCGGCAACTCCCCGCTCATCTTCAACGTCCCTCTTCCATCACCGCAAACCGCTCCGCAATCAGGCGCGGAACCAGCTTGTACGGATCTTCCCTTCGCTGCTCCACCTTCGCCGCATACTCTTCAATCTCCGCTGGCGAAAACCCATGCTGGTGCACCTCTCTCAGTAGCGCTGCCCGCATCATCTCCACAATGCGCTCGCGCCAGTACCGCCGCCGCCTTGCCGCCAGCCTGCCACCTTCACTCAGCCACTCGTGCATCCGGTCAATTGCGGCGACCAGTTCCTCAATGCCCTGCCCGGCTGTCGCCACCGTCTTCACCATCGGTGGAACCCACTCGTCCTCGGCGCTGTGTTTCATCGCCAGCGACTGCATCGCGCGTACTTCCTTCTCCACGCGCTCCGCGCCTTCCCGATCGGCCTTGTTAATCACGAAGATATCCGCAATCTCCATGATCCCGGCCTTGATGCTTTGCACGTCATCGCCCATGCCCGGCACCAGCACCACAATCGTCACATCAGCCAGCCGGACAATATCCACCTCATCCTGCCCCACGCCGACCGTCTCGATCAGCACCTTCTGCTTGCCGCTCGCCTCCAGAACCGTCACGGCATCTGCCGTTGTCTGCGCCAGACCGCCCAGCGCGCCACGCGTCGCCATGCTGCGCACGTACATCCCCGCATCACTCAGCCGCTCGGCCATGCGGATCCGGTCGCCCAGAATCGCTCCGCCTGTAAACGGGCTTGTCGGATCTACCGCCAGCACACCCACCGTCTCTTCGCGCTCGCGATATCTCCGCGCCAGCCGGTCCACCAGCGTGCTCTTGCCGGCACCAGGCGAGCCCGTCACCCCAATCCGCAACGCATCGCCCGCATACCGGAAGCAAGCGGAAAGCACCTCCACGGCCCCCGGCGCATCGTCTTCCACCAGGGAAATCGCCCGCGCCAGCGCGCGCGCATCCCCCGCGCGAACCCGATCCACCACTGCTGCAACGGCCTCTGCCGAAATTTCCGTTTGTAATCCCGTCATGCCTTAGCCATTACGCCACTTGTGCACGGCCACTCCGCCGTTCACGCGATTCTGCAGAAACCTGTCAAAGAACATGTACGGGTGAGCCGGCTCCAGCGCGCTCACCTTGTCCAGT
>JAJZJJ010000135.1 GCA_021810175.1 Acidobacteriota bacterium
CATCATGTCGATCAAATGGGCGGCGCGGCCATAGCCGATCCGCAGACGGCGCTGCAGCAGCGAGGTCGAGGCCTTGCCGAACTCCAGCACCAGGCGAACCGCGTCCTGGAAAAGATCGTCGTTGGCGTCATCGCCTTCCTCGCCGCTGTAGCCGGAATCGCCGCCGGCTTCTTTGGGCGAGTCGAGGAAGCCCTGCACGTATTCGGCCTCTCCCTGTTTCTTCCAGAATTCTGTCACCGCGGCAATTTCCTTTTCTGTGACAAACGGAGCGTGAACCCGCTGCAGGCGCGACGTGCCCGGCGGCAGGAAGAGCATGTCGCCGCGGCCCAGCAGCGCTTCGGCGCCATTGGCGTCGAGGATCGTGCGCGAATCGACCTTGGTGGCCAGACGGAAGGAGATGCGCGAAGGCACGTTGGCCTTGATCAGACCGGTGATTACATCGCCGGAAGGCCGCTGCGTGGCCAGAACCAGATGAATGCCGACAGCGCGCGCCATCTGCGCCAGGCGCGTGATGGACTCCTCCACGTTGGCCTTGTCGAGCATCATCAGATCGGCCAGCTCGTCGATGATGATCATGATGTAGGGCAGCGGCTGTTCTTCCGGAGTGTCGTCGAAGAGGCTGGGCTGTCCATCGAAGAGGCGGTTGTACTGGTCGATGTTGCGCACGCTGCGCGAAGCCAGCAGTTTGAGGCGGCGCTCCATTTCCCGCACCGCATTGCGCAGCGCATTCGCGGCCAGCTTGGGCTCGGCAATGATCGGCGTGAACAGGTGCGGAATGCCCTCGTACATGCCCAGTTCCACGCGCTTGGGATCCACCAGGATCAGGCGTACCTGCTCCGGCGTGGACTTGTACAGCACGGACATGATCATGGCGTTGATGGCCACCGATTTACCGCTGCCCGTGGAGCCGGCGATGAGTACGTGAGGCATGGTGGAAAGGTCGGCGGTGACAATGCGGCCGTTGATGTCCTTGCCCATGGCCAGCGTCAGCTTGCTCTTTGAGGCGGCAAAGTTCTCCGACTCGATCACGTCGCGGAGCCAGATCGTCTCGCGCTGGTGATTTGGCACCTGGATGCCCACGGTGCTCTTGCCTGCCATGCGCTCGATCAGAATGGATTCGGCGCGCGTGGCCAGGCAGAGATCTTCAGCCAGCCCGGTGACGCGGCTGTATTTGATGCCGGCTTCCGGACGGAACTCGAAGGTGGTGACCACCGGACCAGGATTGATCTGGACCACCTGGCCCAGCACGTCGAACTCCGCGCACTTCTCCACCAGAACCTTTGCGGCGGCGCGCAGCTCGTCTTCGCGCACCGGCGAGGGATCGTCGCTGCGATGCAGCAGCGTGCTCGGCGGCAAACGGAAGCCGGTAACGGCTTTCGATGCCACGGTGACACTGGGAGCGTCAATATCCGCGCGCTCGCCGATGGCTGGAGCAGGCTCCGGCTCGGGCGCGCGGCGGGTCTCCGGACGCGGGCGCGGAGGCTCAGCTGCCGGCCTGGGCTCGGGCGCCGGTTCCACTTCAGGAGCAGGCGCGTCGGACGCAATGGCGCGCGGCATCTGGTCCCAGAGACGCGAGGAGCCGCGGGCCGGCTCGGCCGCAGCGGACCTGAACGTCTCCGCAAAGCCGCCGCGGCGATGAGGCGCATCATCCGCCTCATCCTCGTGCGTGGGCCTCGCAACCGGCTCGGGCAGCGCAGCGGCTTCCTCGGCCTTCTCTTCTTTCCGTCTGCTTCCCGCGGCTTGTTCCTGGGCCTTCGCCGATTTTTCGGCCGCCTTGCGGGCCTTGCGCAGCTCCTTTTCGCGGAGCTTGTCCAGTTTGGCGGCGGCGCGCAGCTCGTGCTGGCGGGCCCGCCGAATGCGCCAGTTCCGCCAGCGATCGCGCCAGGCAAGGAAGAAGGCGAATTTCACGCCCAGCCATTCGCGGGCGGTGTTGAAGCTGAAAGTGGTGGAGAGGTAAAGCGCCACGGCCACCAGCGTCACGGTGACAATGCAGGCGCCGGGATAGTTGAGCCAGCGGATCAGAAACGCGGCAACAATGCGGCCCAGCAGGCCTTCCACGGGCAGGCCGTAGGGGAAGTGCGGATGGTCGGGCAGCAGACCGAAGAGCGCTGGCGCGAAGACCATCGAGAGCACCAGGCCCACCAGCTTCGCCACCGGCGATCCAGCCGGGCGAGAGCGCATCCACGTCCAGCCCAGACCAATGAGCAGCAGCGGCAGCAGAAACGCCGAGACGCCCACCACCTGCAGCAGCAGATCGCTCGCATACGCGCCAGTGGGTCCGATCCAGTTGCGAATCGGCCCGGGACCCACCGTGTTGAAGGAGGGATCAGTCGGGTGATAGGAAGCGAGCGCGAGGAGGAGGAGCGTCGCGAAGGCAAGCACCACCAGCCCGATCAGCTCATTGAGCCGGCGGTTGCGAGTCGGACTAAGAACAATTCGAACGGGTTTCATAGGGGAGCACACGTGACCGCCGCCGCCCGAACCGAGCGGGAGGCGTAGCCGAACCCCCAGAGCAAGACCATTATCCCAGAGCCAGGGACGCCCCGGTCGAGAAATCGGATGCCGGGGAACCGAAGCGCACAATGGGGCGACACAAGTCGCTGAAAAGAAGGGCCTAATCCTGATTGCTGGTGTAAACGATGATCCCCTGCCGAATCTTCCAGGCAATTTCCGCGGCGCGCGTCGTGTAGGAGGAATTTGGGAACTGCTTCTGCATCCCTTCGGCAATCTGGATGGCGCGGTCGTGATCCTCTTTGGCGCGGCTGCGGTTGCCGTCTTCAATCCACATATCGCCGGCAGCGGCCTCGCGCCAGCAGGCGTCATATAGAGCTTCAGCGGCCCTGGGCGACTTGGGATAGTCGTGTACGTAGCGCAGGTAATAGCCGGACTCCTGCTCCGGGCACTTCTCCGATCCATTCCAGTCGCCGCACAGCTTGTTTTCAATCATGTCGAACGCGGCGAGATCGGCCCATTTGCTGTTGGGAAAGTACTTCTGGACCTTGCGCATCTCGTCCTCGTTCATATGCTCGCGCAGATACGACTGGCGCTGATGCGCCGAGGGCAGGCTGTCCACGTCGGCCTTCTGCAGCTGCCACAGGATGTCGGCGGCGCGATACATGGCTTCCGGCGTCCACGGAGAGCGCGGAAACATGGTGTAAACGCGCTGATAGAGAAGACGGGCTTCCTGGGCCATGTGCGGCGGCGGATCGGGCAGGCTGGCCTGCTGCTCGGCCGCATCCGCGGCGCCGAAGAGGATCATGTCGCCATTGGGCGTTTTGGCGGTCACGATGCCCTTGTCGATCATCCATCCGGAAACGGGCTGGGCTCTGACGCGCGAGCCAAAAACACTCACATCGGCCCCGTCCGTGTCCGGCCGGTCGGTATTGGCAAACACGCGCACCCAATTGCCGTTACGCTCGGTGATCACCAGTTCCCGGCCGGGCATGATGTCCGCGATCTGCGCCGAATTCCGATTGGCGCTGACGTACAGATATGCCTCGCCCACCAGGGTGCCAACGTTGCCGTTGTTGGGCGGCGGTGGCTGAGGCGTCCGCTTCTTCATCGCATACCCGGCGGGAACAAGGGTGGCGAGGAGGACAAAGATGGCGGGAAGCGCACGCATAACGACAGTATGACTCGGAAACAAGGCGATTCGTCTCATGGTTTTCCCTGGAATGCGGCGGATGGCGGCCGCACAGGAGAGCTCTCGTCCGCGGCTGAGTTCAGGATTGCGGCCAGCAGCTCCGGCTCCACGTTGCCGCCGCTCATGATCAGGGCAGCCCGCTGAAAAGGAAGCAGCTCGTGTCGATGGAAGAGCATGGCGGCCGTTGTGACCGCCCCACTCGGCTCCGGAGTAAGGCGGCCGTTGAAGAGCAGAACACGAATGGCAGCGCGAACTTCGGCTTCAGCCACCGTTACGATGTCATCGACATAAGCACGGATATGCTGAAAATTGCGCTCCCCCAGCGATTGCGTGCGCAAGCCGTCGCAGAGGGTGCGGCTGGTGCGCTCGGCAGACCAGGTAATGAGCCGCCCGGCGCGAAAGCTCTCCTGCGCATCGCCGGCCAGTTCCGGCTCGACGCCGATCACGCGCACCGCAGGGTTCGCATGTTTCACCGCCGCGGCAACCCCGCTCAGAAGGCCTCCGCCGCTCACCGGCGCCAGAATCAGATCAACACCCGGCAGGTCCTCGACAATCTCCAGCCCGCAGGTGCCCTGGCCGGCGATGATCTGATCGTCGTCGTACGGAGGAATGATCACGTAGCCGTGAGCCGCCGCCAGCTCTTCCGCCCGCAGCCTGCGTTCGGAACTGGCCGGCCCGACTTCGACAATCTCAGCCCCCAGCGCGGCTGTGGCGCGCTTCTTGGTCTCGGGCGCGTTCGCGGGCATGACGATCACGGCTTTGGTCCCGACCACGCGCGCCGCATACGCCACCCCCTGCGCATGATTGCCGCTGGAGTAGGTGATAACGCCGCGGCTGCGCTCCTCCGGCGAGAGCTGGGAGATCTTGTTGTAGGCGCCGCGCAGCTTGAAGCTGCCGATGGGCTGCAGCCCTTCCGCCTTCACCCACACCTCAGCGCCTTCAAGGCCGGGCGCGCTCAGGCGGACCAGTGGAGTGCGCACAGCCACTCCCCGGATTCGGCGCTGCGCCTCCTGGAAGTCGCCGAGCGTCAGCAGAGCGGATTCGGCCGTGGCAGCCATCGCTCTATTGTGAACCATTCACCGCGGCTTTCAGCCAGGAAGTTCTTTGTCGCCCCGGGAAGGTAGAATCGTTCGCATCTGGTTCCCCAGGGCAATTCCCGATCCGCGGATTGCGAACCAGCCGGCGGTTCCACCCCGGAAAGAAAGGAAATGTTGCGGCACCAACGTGCAGGGACCTCATCTGTCCTCCGGCTGGCTTTGGTCTGGTCGGTGCAGATTGCCTTTCTGGCCAGCGCGGCCATTTCCCAGAGCGCCGCGGCGACGCCAGCCGCCACGCCCGGCGCGCCTCATCCACCGCTGCCGGGGCGGCAACAGGCCAACACCGCCGTCATCATCGGCACCGTGACCGGAACGCGGGGCGAGGTGCTACAGGGCGCGACGGCAACCCTCACCGACATCGCAACCGGCGCGAAACAGACTAAGACCTCCGACAGCAACGGCTTTCTCTCCTTCAGCGTGCCGCCGGGCCAATACTCGCTGACCGTCACCTCACCTGGCTTTATTTCGTGGAGTTCCGGCACGCTCACCCTGGCCGCCGGCGACTACCGCGAGCTTTCCAACATGGTGCTGAAGATGAGCACCGCCGTGGATACGGTGCGCGTCACCGCTTCGGAGAAGGAACTGGCCACTATCCAGGTGAAGCGCGAGGAGCAGCAGCGCATCTTCGGGGTCATCCCCAACTACTATGTCACCTACGCACGGCATCCGGCGCCGCTCTCCGTGGGACAGAAGTTCCAGCTTGCCTGGAAAGACTCCATCGCCCCCTTCACCTTTGCCGCTACCGCCGCCGATGCCGGCGCCGAACAGGCCAGCAACACCTTCCCCGGCTACGGTAGCGGCGTGGAGGGTTATGCCAAACGTTATGCCGCGGCCTACGCCGACGACCTGAGCGGCTCGATGCTGGGCGGCGTGGTCTTTCCCGCCCTGCTGCGTCAGGATCCCCGCTATTACTATCTCGGCAAAGGAAGCGTGATGTTCCGCACCATGTACGCGCTGGGAACCATCTTCATTTGCAAGGGCAACAACGGACGCTGGCAGCCCAACTACTCGTTCGTGTTGGGGAATTTCGCCGCCGGGGCAGTATCGAGCCTCTACTACCCCGAGGGCAGCGGCGGCCCGGCAAAGATCACCCTGGACAACGGGCTGGCCGGGATTGCACTGCAGGCCGTCAACAACCTGGCCGAGGAGTTCGTGCTGCGCCGGCTAACCACCCACGCGCGAAAGAAAAGGAAATAGGGGAAAGAAGCGATTTCCTTTTCGCGCGGCCCGAAAAGGGGGAACCGCGGCCAGGGCACTCGCCTCTGCGCTCATCAGTGGTAGAAGTAGACGAACTTCACGCTTCTGCTGAAGTGGTCGTAGAAAAGTTGATAGCCTGAGATTGTCCTATGATCGCCGAAGTTGAAAAGGATCGCTTTGGAATGGACTGGCGAATCGAGATCGACTCGGCGTGGTTCAAACTCGGGGAGCAAGTCTACCGGCATTATTGCGGTGCTGCCGTGAAAAAGCGCGGCAACTTATGGATTCCTATATCGCGCATAGGGGCGCCTCTTCGGGCATCCAGAACCGCTCTCGAAGCAATCAGGCGACTGGAAGCCACTGACGACCATCATTCATTCTGGAGGTTTCGGCAGTGGACCGACGGGAACCGGGTGTGGGGCTGTCGGGATTACGGAGAATTTGAATACGTCTGCCGGCCCATATTTACCGCAGAGGAACACGATTTTTTTGCGCTCTGCGTCTGCGACACGTTTCCAAGCTTTCTTAAGTCGTACCTCGCACGATCATTCTTCTTTGCCTCTGTCTGCGTAGCCTGCGGAAAGCCAATGAAAGCGTTGCAGACGCAGAAAATACAGTGTTTCGACACTACGCCTCCGTCCCCTAAGTCTATTTACCTTGCTTGCGATTGCGGCTATCCGGTTTGGAAGATGGACTCGAAGGCGCACTCTCACGCGACTTGTTTGCTCGACGCCGCTGCTCGAAATTGGCGTCGCGCACAACGGCTCAAAGCTGCTGGGGGGAAACACAGCGCGAGAGAGTTAGAGAAGATACTGAAAATCCAAAATGGCCGTTGTCTCTACTGCAACAAAGATCTCACGACTGGATGCAGGCCATCGAAGGACCACCTTCTCCCCGTCACGAAGGGCGGCTCCGATTTCGCTTTCAATATCGTGCTGGCATGTCGGAATTGCAACTCGAGACGCGGCAATATTCCATTTCGAACGTTTTGCAAACTCCTCAGCCCCACGCAAAACCGTCGCATCTTACTGTGCCTTGGTCTGCGCCTCGTAGATCTGAAGTGGGAAGAAATGCCTGCTGAATCGCTTTGCTCGCTGCTAAGAGCGCTTGCGTTACATGATCCCAATCACCCTCGCTACCGCGACATCCTGACAGAGAGCCAAGCAGCTCGGCGAAATGCTTCTAAAAACCGACTGCTTCCAGGGCGCCCGGCAATGATTCTCAATCGACTTTCGAACAACCTTAAGCAAACCCAAATGGAGCGGTAGCGATCAATTTCCGCTTGTGACGGACGGCTTCATCACCGGCTTGCCCTT
>JAJZJJ010000136.1 GCA_021810175.1 Acidobacteriota bacterium
GTGTATGGCTAGAGATATCCTTTGCGGGTCTCGAGTGTAGGGCGGTCGGCGATCAGGATCAGACCCGATCTCATCCTGCTGCGCTTTGCCTGCTGCATACAACCGCTCAATCACGGGAATGAAAGAGCTTGCGGATGAAAAGTCCTTCATCTGTGGTTTTGGTTCCGCGTCTTTCGGCCACCACTTAATGATCGCCTCGCGCATAGTCAGCCGTTCCCACTTCCCGAGATCAATCTCCACCCCGTTGAAGTGCGTCACGGTCGTCCCATTCACTTCCAGCGCCACGGTCCGGATCAGCTCTTCCGTCAGGTCCATCAGGTCCTCGTAATTCGCATACGCCTGATAGAACTCCAGCATCGTGAATTCGGGATTGTGCTGGGTAGAAATCCCCTCGTTCCGGAAATTTCGGTTGATCTCGTACACCCTGTCGAAGCCGCCCACTACCAGCCGCTTGAGATACAGCTCCGGCGCGATTCGCAGGAATAGATCCATGTCGAGCGTATTGTGGTGGGTGATGAAAGGCCGCGCCGCCGCTCCGCCGGCAATGGGCTGCATCATCGGCGTTTCCACCTCGATAAATCCCTTGTCGTCGAAGAAACGCCGCATGGCCCGCAGCACCTTCGCCCGCTTCACAAACACTTCCCGGACCCGAATCTCCTCGGCTTTCTGTGCTTCGGCTGAGTCTTCCGGAGCCTCGTTCAGCAGACCGTTCATGAAGAGGTCCACGTACCGCTGCCGATAGCGCAGCTCCACATCGGAGAGGCCATGGTATTTCTCGGGCAGCGCCAGCAGCGCCTTCGCCAGGAAGGTTATCGTCTCCACGTGGATGGTCAGTTCGTTGGTCCGGGTCCGGAAGAGATACCCGGTCACGCCGATGTGGTCGCCCAGATCGAGCAGTTTGTAGAGATCAAAGGCGTGGTCGCCCACCGCGTCCCTGCGGACATAGATCTGGAGCCGCTGCCCGTCCTGCTGCAGGGTGGCAAATCCGGCCTTGCCCTGCTGCCGGATGGCCATAATCCGTCCGGCGACGGCCACCGGAACCCGCTCACCTTCCAGTTGCTCACCCGTGGCCACGTCGAATCCGGCGCGGATCCGCGGAATTGGGGTGACCTCGTCAAACCCCTGGGGCGCAAACGTGTTTGGATAGGCCCGCTGGCCCAGCGCCTCAATCTGCTTCAGCTTTTCCTGGCGGAGCGCAAACAGATTGCGCTCAAACTCACTCTCGAACACGGCTTTGCCTCAAACAATTGATCTTGTTCGAGTATAACGAGCGCGTCCGCGTGGCCATCGATACTATCCTTGCTTCCCGTTCATCTGGTGTATAACTGACCCGGAACACCCATGCCGGAACAGCAGCCAACTCGGGGAACTCCCCAGCCGCCCCGCGGCCCCAACGCTCTCGTCCGAGCCGAGCGCCTGCTGCAGATTGCCTTCATCCTGCCGGCCGCCGTCATCGTCGGCTGGCTCATCGGCGAGGCTCTCGACCGCTGGCTGCACCAGCACTGGATCTACATCGTCGGCATCATCGTCGGCTGTATCGCCGGGTTCATGGATGTGATCCGCATTATCTCCGTCAACACCCAGGACAATCAGGACCGCTCATGAGTTCCAGCCCGCCCTCGAATCCCGATATCGAACGCAACACGGACCCCGGACTCGCAGCCGATCAGCAGCCCTCGCCCGCGGCCGATGCTTCCGTCGCCCTATCCGACCCCGTCGTCCAGGCATCGTTCCGCCGCGCTCTGCGTCTCATCGTCATCATGGGGGTCGTCGGATCGGCGCTGCTGGCCGTTACGGCCGGGTGGCAGACGGCACTGCTCTTTCTGGTGGGCGCGGCGGTTTCCTTTACCGGAATCCGCGAATGGCGCAACATTACCGACGTGGTCTTCGACCGATTCAGTTCCGCGCCGCGCTACAAACCGGCGGTACGCACTTTCGTCATGTTTTTTCTGCGCCTGGGACTCGTAGCGGCGCTGCTCTATGTTAGTCTAAAGTACTTAAAGGGAAATGTTTACGCGCTGGTTGCGGGCCTTGGACTGGCTGTCGTCGTTCTCTCCATGGAAACCGTCCGCCTGCTGCGCCGTCGATCTTAATTTGAAGTCAGGTCAAGGTCTGCGCGAAGAGGACCGTCCTGCCCAACCCCTGTTGTACCGAACCCACTATGCTTTCCTGGAACGATCTCCTCACGCATTGGCTGAACCTTCTGTTCGCCGCCCCCATTGACGCAGTTCTGCGTCTGCTCGGCATTCATCCCGCGGATCCTTCTGCGCCCATCGATAATCGGCTGGCGCTCGAAATTTTGATCTTCGCGATCCTCATCGCCTTCTTCACTTACGTCCGCCTCACGCTGAGCGTCGAGAAGCCGGGAGCTGTCCAGCACATTGCCGAGATGGTGCATGAGTTTGTCGAGAGCCAGGCTTCGCAGGTCATGGGGCACGGCTATACCAAGCACCTGCCGGTGCTGACCATCCTGCTCTTCTTCATCCTCCTCTGCAATCTCATGGGGTTGCTGCCGGGCATCGTCACTCCCACGGCCACGCCAGCCGTCCCGCTGGGACTGGCATTCTTCACATGGTTCTACTACCACTGGTTCGGGGTTCGCACGCAGGGGCCGATTCGCTACATGAAGCATTTTCTCGGGCCTTTCTGGTGGCTGTCGTGGTTCATGTTCCCGCTGGAGATCGTCTCCCACCTGGCGCGGATTCTCTCGCTCACCGTTCGTCTTTACGCGAACATGTTTGCCAGCGACCTGATCACCCTGGTATTTTTCGCCGGTTTCCCGTTTTTGTTGCCGGTCTTCGGCCTGGGCCTGCATTTCCTCGTAGCGCTCATTCAGACTTACGTCTTCATGATGCTCGCCGCCATTTACCTGACCGAAGCCACGTCGCACGAAACCGCGGACATCTAGCATTCCTCCGGAGGGGCGCTCCGGAATACAACTTATCCTTCCACCGGAGCCTCGCTTCCACTCCGGAAGGAAGTGCCGTTCAGCGTGAGGGGACCACTGAGGTGCATCTCAACCACCCACTGGCGGCGACTCTGAGGAAGCTGGAGCAACTATGCGCAAACTGCAGTACATCCTTATGACGCTGGCCGCCCTCTGCATGGCGGTTCCGGCATTCGCCCAGACCGGAGGCAGTTCCGCGGCCACCTGGGTTCCCATCGGCGCCGGCATCGGCATGGGCATCGCCTCCGGATTCTGCGGAGTCGGCGAGGGCCTGGCCGCCGCTTCCGCGTGCGAAGCTTACGCCCGCAACCCAGCCGCCCGCGCCGGCATCCAGATGCTGCTCATCCTCGGACTCGCTTTCATCGAGTCGCTGGCGCTCTTCACGCTGGTCATCGTGTTTGTGGTGGTTCGTTAATCCTCTGCCTCAAAGAAAAACTCCCTGCGCTATTCGGCGACAGGGAGTTTTTTCTTTTCCAGCCTAACTACTTCTTCTGCAGCGTTTCGATATATCGCGTCAGATTTGCGATACGCTGCTGTTCCAGCATCGTGGCGGTTGGACCTCCGGTGTTCAGCGATCGCAGCGCACTTCCCCATACGGGCATCTCTGCGCTGCCGTGCGCGGGCGTGGAAACCCCAAACCGCAGCACTGAATAGACGTGAACGGCGGGGAACTCTCCCCCGTTGTTCTCAGCCAGTTTCGTGAGGTCCGTTGGCCTGACCGCGAGTGCGGCCGCCGCCGGTCCGTTTCCCTTTCCGTCCGCGCCGTGGCAAACGGCGCAGTAGGCGGAGTACATTTGTTTTCCCGATGCCGGCGAAGTCGGTTGTACCGGCACTTCCTCAATTTTTGGAGCTGTTTGGGCGATTCCGAATGCGGCGGTGGCCAGGAGCCCCGCCACGAATGCAACGTGGATTCGATTCGGCACTTTGCCCTCCTTTCCGGGAAAGAATCTTCTCCCTCCGCGCATACCCTCGTCAGTGATGGCTGGCACAGGTACGATTTACAGCAGCTTTCAGGCCTTCCACTTCGTGCAAACGATAGAATGAAAAGGGTTCGTTGGAGGTTGATTCGCTTTGATTCCCCGTTATACCCGCGCTGAAATGGGCCGCATCTGGACAGATGAAAGCAAGTATCGGGCCTGGCTTGAAGTCGAGACTGTAACCAGCGAAGTTCTGTCCGACGCCGGACTCGTCCCCGCAGACGCTGCCAAAGCCATCCGCGAGCGCGGCGGCTTTTCCGTTGACCGCATCTGCGAGATCGAGGCCGAAGTCCGCCACGATGTCATCGCCTTTACCACCGCCGTGGCCGAAAAGGTCGGACCCGAGTCGCGCTGGCTGCATTACGGCCTCACTTCCAATGACGTCGTCGATACCGCGCAAGCACTCCAGATCAAAGCAGCCTCCGCGATCCTGCGCGATGGCATCGTTCATATGCTCGGCATCCTCAGGCGACGCGCCCTCGAATTCAAAAGCACTCCCACTATCGGGCGCACCCACGGCATGCACGCCGAACCCACCACGTTCGGCCTCAAGATCCTTAACTGGTATGCGGAAATGCGTCGCAATCTCGACCGGTTTGAGGCCGCCGCCGAACAAATGCGCGTCGGCAAGCTCTCCGGAGCGGTCGGCACCTTCGGTCATCTCAAACCTGAACATGAGGAGCAGATCTGCGCGCGACTGGGGCTGGCTCCCGCACCCATCGCCACCCAGGTTCTCCAGCGCGACCGCCACGCCCATTACATTTCCACGCTGGCCATTATCACGGCCACCCTGGACAAGATTGCCACCGAGGTCCGTCACCTCCAGCGCACCGAAGTCCGCGAAGCCGCCGAGTTCTTCTCCGAAAAGCAGAAGGGCTCTTCGGCCATGCCCCATAAGAAGAACCCCATCACCGCCGAGCAAATCTGCGGTTTGGCGCGTGTCGTCCGCGCCAATGCCCAGGCTGCGTTTGAAGATGTGGCCCTCTGGCACGAGCGCGATATTTCCCACTCCTCCGTGGAGCGGGTGATTCTTCCCGATTCCACGATCCTGACCGATTATTTGTTGGCCAAGACTGCTGACATGATCGACCGCCTCATGGTCTATCCCGATCGCATGAAGAAGAACCTCGAATCCACCGGCGGCCTGATATTCAGCGGGCAGCTTCTGCTCGATCTGGCGGAAGCGGGTATGCTCCGCGAGGACGCTTACCGACTTGTCCAGAAGCATGCCATGAATGCCTGGCAGAACGACCTTGTCTTCCGCCATCTCGTCGCGGCGGATCCTGAGATTTCCAAGAAGCTTTCGCCGGAGAAACTGGTCCGTACCTTCGATCTCCATCGCCAGCTCACCAATGTGGACGCCATCTTCGCCCGCGTTATCTCTCAGGAGTAAATCCAGGCACCGCGGGGCTCGCGATCAATGCCTGTCCCGCGTCTCCGCTCCGGCTGTTTTCATCTCGTATCAAACTCCGCAAAACGCCACTCGCACCCGTACTAAACTAGGCGCTGACTCGAAGTTGGGCCCAGCGGGCTGCTCGAGCGGTTCAGTTCCGCGCCCTCCAGTTCAGGCACGCAGAGGAGGAACTCCCGATGATTGCAATCCTTGGAGCCGGCGGTTCCATCGCCGATCACCTCGTCCCGCTACTTTCCCAGTCGCCGGAGCCCTTCCGGCTTGTCAGCCGTCGCGCTCATGCCGCTCCTCCGGGCGGTGAAAGCCTCTCCGCCGACCTTGCCGATCCCGCCCAGGCCATGCGTGCCGTGGCCGGCTGCCGCATCGCGTTCCTCGTCGTCGGATTGCAATACGATCATCGCGTCTGGGCCGATTTGTGGCCGCGCATCATGGACAACACAATCGAAGCCTGCAAATGCGCCGGAACCCGACTCGTGTTTTTCGACAATGTCTACATGTACGGCCGCGTCTCCGGACCTATGACCGAGGAGACGCCCTTCAATCCCTGCAGCAAAAAAGGCGAAATCCGCGCTCGCATTGCCACCTCACTCATCCGCGAATGGCAGTCCGGCAATCTCACCGCGCTCATCGCCCGCGCCGCCGACTTTCACGGTCCGGCGACGCCCACCTCGATTCCCGGCGCCATGATCTATGGTCCGCTCAGCCACGGCCAGAAGGCATCCTGGCTGGTCAATGATTCCGTCCCGCATTCATTCACTTACACGCCAGATGCCGCCCGGGCCCTCCTCACTCTGGCCGGGTCCGAGTCGGCCTGGAACCAGACCTGGCATCTACCCACGGCTCCCGAGCCTCCCACCGGCGGTGAATACATTGCGATGGCCGCCGAAGCTCTCGGAGTCGCCCCCCGCTACCGTATTCTTTCCCCTACTATGGTTCGCCTCGTAGGTCTCTTCCAGCCCGTTGTTGGGGAGATTTACGAGATGCTTTATCAGAACGACTCGCCTTACCTCTTCGACTCCTCTAAATTCGCCGCCGCCTTCGGCTTTTCCGGCACGCCGTACCCTGAGGCGATCCGCCTCACCGCACAATCCTTCCATCGCTGAGCAGGAAGACCGTTACCCCCGTGGCTCTCTCGGGTGCCATTCGGCAACGATTGGCGGGCTACCGCTGCATTTTCCCGCGCCGCCGATGTGGCACGGCGGTATAGTATTGGCCTGGCCGGACGATCTCCGATCCCGCTGCTTGTCGATCCGTCCTCAAGTTCGGCCACGGCTGCCCGCTCTTCTTGCCCGGGCAGAGGAAAGGGGTTCCTTATGGCATTCTGTGGCAAGTGTGGATCGCCGCTCGCCGAGGGCATCGGTTACTGCCCTCAGTGCGGAGCGCCTGCGGGTGGAACCGCAGTCATGCCCCAGGCGGCCGCGCCAGCCGTCGGAGGACTGAAGGAGAATGTGGCGGGGTTGCTCTGCTACCTCCTGGGATGGCTGACCGGGATCATCTTTTTCCTGATCGATAAGCGCCCCGCAGTCCGCTTCCATGCGGCGCAATCGATCGTTGTCTTCGGCTCGCTCAGTATTCTGCGCATCATCCTTTCCTTTGGCCTCTACGGAAGCCATATGGTCGGGCTGTATTCGCTCTGGGCGCTGCTTGCGCTGCTTGTGACGGTGTTTACGGTGGTGCTGTGGGTCATCCTGATGGTCACCGCGTACCAGGGAAAGCAATTCGAAATCCCCTTTGCCTCCGGGCTTGCTCGGAGCCTTGCGGCCAGCGGCAAAGTCTAGCTGTGGAGTGTCAACAGGTTGTTCCGATCGAGGGCTGATCGGCTGACGGGTGGCGACCAGCCGAGACTACCATGCGGACGATGCCAGTTGTACTG
>JAJZJJ010000137.1 GCA_021810175.1 Acidobacteriota bacterium
GCCTTCGGGGCGGACATAGATAAGGCTGAAGTCGTGTGCGCCGTCGCGGCTGAGGACCATGCGATGCCAGGGCCCGGTGAGGCGAGTGGAAAGCAGGGCCGCGAGATCGTCGGGGCTGGTAAGGCCGGAGACGTTGGGGAAGTCGGCGATGCGCATGTTGCGGACACCGCCGCCGGTGCTGATGGTGGCGCAGAGGCTGGCGAACCATTGCAGCGGGATGCTCTGGGGCTGCGCGTGGTACTGCAGCTCGACGGCGGAGACGGCTGCGTTGAAACCGTCAGTCGAGGAGAACCAGAAATGCAGCGGCAACACGGCCGCGAGCGCGAGGATCAGTGCACCGGCGGCGTATTTCATTGGTTGCCGCCGGAATTGTGGGTGCTGTTGTGGTTCTGGCCGGAGCCGGCGCGAGTGTGGAGCTGAGGGACGCCGAAGTTGCCGCCGAGGGCGCCGAGCTCCGATGGGTTGATGTGGCCGGAGATGTAGACGAAGTCGAGCTCTTTGGGTTCTGCATTGAGGATGAGCATGCCCTGGGTTTCGCCGTGGACAATTTTTTCGTAAATGTCGCTGATTTCGATGCCGTCCTTGGAGTGCGAGCGGGACTGGACCATGGGGACCCAATCGGAGCCGCGGAACTGGTCGCGGATGCGGTCGAGATCGGCGGTGGAGTACTCGCCGGTGTCCTTGAATTCGTAAGTGCGGACGTAGATGGCTTTGAGGCCGTTGATGATGTTGCGGGCCTGCTGGTCGTTCTGGTCGTTCTTATTCATGAACTGGGAGGCGAAGTTGAGGGTGCTTTTGTCGAGGGTGACCTCGGTGTAGTTGCTGGCGCGGGCGGCGAGTTTTTTGGCGAGTCCGGGAGGGAATGGGACAGGGCCCTGCGCGAGAGCGGGCAAGGCGGTGAGCAGGGCAAGAGCGAGCGTGGGAAGGGTGAGTGTGGTGAGGGCTTTCATGGCTGGAGATCCTTTCGGTTCTGGATGCTGGAGATGTTTTCGGCCACCTGCTGGAGCGTGGAGTGGGTGATCTGGAGGGCCGTGAAGACCTGCCGGCGTGCGCGTTCGCCAGCGATGCGGCGCTGGTGTTGCTGCCAGGCGAATGTGCCGGCGAGGATGACGACGAGCAGGGATGCGACGGCGGCCAGACGTGCCGGAGCGGGGATTGCTGCCGGGAGCCACGACAGGATCCGGGCTCGGCGCGGGGCAAGTCGCGGGGCGGGCTGGGCGTCGGGCGGGATCTGCTGCATGACGCGGGCGGCGAAGCCGGGCGGTGCGCTGCGGGGCCGGAGGGCCTGGCGCAGCTCGCTTTCCAGATCGGAGGACTCGAGTTCGAGATGGTCGAAGTCGGGGTTATCGGGGGATTCGAATTGGCGGTTGCGGTCAACCACGGGTGTACTCCTTGAGGGTGCGCTCGGCTTTGGAGCGGAGCAGCTTGATGGCCCGCTGCAAGTGACTGCGGACGGTGGCGAGCGGCATGGCGAGCGTTTCGGCAATCTGAGGGGGGTCGAGGTCTTCCTGATAGCGGAGCAGGACGACGGCGCGCTGCTGCTCGGGGAGAGTGCAGAGGAGCTGCTCGATGCGGTTCATGAGCGGCGAGTCGGGCGGCGGAATTTCGCAGGAAGGCATGAGGGTTTCGTCGAAGACCTCGAAATACTGGCCGCCGCGGGCGGCGCGCCGGCGGAGTGCGTCGGTGGCGCGATGGCAGGCGACGCGGCGGAGCCATGCGGTGAGGTGATCGGGGCCGGTGAGCGTGGGCAGGGCGCGGTGGCACTCGAGGAAGACATCCTGCGCGACCTCTTCAGCGGCGCCGTAGTCGCCGAGGATGCGGAAGGCGATCGAGAAGACGCGCGCCTGATGCTCGGTGACGATGGTTTCGAATGCCTGGCGGGTGGTTTCCAAGATGCGATCCTCGGTGCTTCACCGGGATATACGCAAACGGGGGTGGGAAATGATGCAGATTATTTGTGCTGGCCGCAGGGCAATCGCGGCTTCGCCGCGAAAACGGCCTTTCTATCTGCTTGCGGTGGCTGATTTCGTGGGAAGAGGTGTTTGGTGTGGGGATAAGCGTATATTTTTCAATTATTTGTCAGGAGTTTATGGCTTCCATCAAGAAACTGATATAAAGTCACTCACATTTTATGCAACCATTATGCTATAGTTTGCGTCAGATGAGATGAGTGCAGGAGTCGAGGGCTACGGAAGCTGCTCCTTCTGTGCTCAAGGAGTCTTATTTTGGAAATTCGTCCTTCATGGAGGGAATTATGGCTATCACTCGTTGGGACCCGTTTCGGGATGTATTGGCACTGCAGAACCGCATGAACTCGCTTTTTCAGGACTACACGCGAGGTGGTGGTGAAGGGGATGTGGTGACGGCTGCATCGTTTGTACCGCCGGTCGATATTTACGAGGACGACCAGAAGATTGTGCTGAAGCTGGAAGTTCCGGGGATGAAGCTGGAGGACTTCGACGTGCAGATTGAGAACGACACGCTGAGCGTGCGCGGTGAGCGGAAGTTCGAGAAGGAAGAGAAGGAAGAGAACTTCCACCGGATTGAGCGGCGGTATGGGAGCTTTTTCCGGTCGTTTGCACTGCCGAACACGGTGGATGCCGGGAAGGTGAGCGCCAGCTATGATGCCGGGGTGCTGAAGATTGCGCTGGTGAAGCGGGAAGAGTCGAAGCCGAAGCAGATCAAGGTACAGGTAGGCGGGGCGCCATCGAAGGCCGTGGAAGGCAAGACGGCGGCGTAAAGGCAGTCGACAGTAGTCAGTTGTCAGTCCCCAGAGTAGAGAGAGTGGATGGGGAATGAGGAGTGAAATCGAGATGGCCAGCGGCTAACGGCCGTGAGTCCGGCAGGGCAGGCAGAAACCGGCCTGCCCTGGAAGGCCGGCTCCGGTGCGAGGTCGCTGGCCTGAAATTTTGCATACGAGATGATTGCGGGCGGCTTCCAAAGAGATGGAAGGCAATTGAGGAGTGAACATGGCGATTCGTTGGGACAAGTTTACGGTGAAGTCGCAGGAGGCGGTGCAGGCGGCGAGCCAGATTGCGGGCGAGCACGGGAACCCGGAGCTGGTGACGCTGCATTTGCTGGCGGCGCTGCTGGCGGACAAGGAAAGCATTGTTGTTCCGGTGCTGGAGAAAGTGGGTGTGCCGACGGCGCAGTTGCAGGCGAAGGTGCAGGAAGCGCTCGAAAAGCTGCCGAAGGTGAGCGGCGCGTCGGGGCAGCCGGGAATGTCGGCGGCGCTGAACAAGGTGTTTGAACAGGCATTCAAGGAAGCGGAGAACTTCAAGGACGAGTACGTTTCGACGGAGCATCTGCTTTTGGCGCTGACGCAGCAGAAGAACGATGGGGCGCAGTTGGTGCTGGCATCGTTTGGGGCGACGCATGACGCGATCTTGAAGAGCCTGACGAGCGTGCGCGGTTCGCAGCGGGTGACGGACCAGAATCCCGAAGCGAAGTTTCAGGCGCTGGAGAAATATGCCAAGGACCTGACGGAGCTGGCGCGGCGGGGCAAGCTGGATCCGGTGATTGGGCGCGACGAGGAGATCCGGCGGGTGATCCAGGTGCTGTCGCGGCGGACGAAGAATAACCCGGTGCTGATTGGCGAGCCGGGCGTGGGCAAGACGGCGATTGTGGAGGGTTTGGCGCGGCGGATTGTGCATGGGGACGTGCCGGAGATTCTGCGTAACAAGCGGGTCATTTCGCTGGATCTGGGTTCGATGCTGGCCGGGGCGAAGTATCGCGGCGAGTTTGAGGACCGTTTGAAGGCGGTGCTGAAGGAGATTGAGGACTCGCAGGGGCAGATTGTCCTATTTATTGATGAGCTGCATACGCTGGTGGGCGCTGGTGCGGCGGAGGGCGCGATCGACGCCTCGAACATGCTGAAGCCGGCGCTGGCGCGCGGCGAACTGCGGGCGATTGGCGCGACGACGCTGAATGAATATCGCAAATACATTGAGAAGGACGCGGCGCTGGAGCGGCGCTTCCAGATCGTGTTTGTGGGCGAGCCGAACGTGGAGGACACGGTTGCGATTTTGCGCGGTCTGAAGGAGCGCTACGAGGCGCACCACAAGGTTCGGATCAAGGATTCGGCGATTGTGGCGGCGGCGACGCTGTCGCACCGGTATATTTCGGATCGATTTTTGCCGGACAAGGCAATTGACCTGGTGGATGAGGCGGCGGCTTCGCTGGCGATTCAGATCGGGTCAGTGCCGACGGAGATCGACGAGCTGGAACGCGAGGCGACGTCGCTGGAGATTGAACGGGCGGCGCTGAAGCGGGAGACGGACCAGAACTCAAAAGAGCGGCTGGAAGTGGTGGAGCGCGAACTGGCGGCGCTGAAGGAGCAGGCGACGGGCCTGCGCGCGCGCTGGCAGAAGGAGCGCGAGGCCATCACTCAACTGAGCGAGCTGAAGAAGCGGATTGAGACGCTGCGCTTTGAGATGGACGAGGAGACGCGACGCGGCAATCTGGAGCGCGCGGCGCAGCTTCAGTATGGCGAGCTGCCGCGGGCAGAAGCCGAGCTTCAGCGGTTGAATGCGGTGCAGGAAGGTGCGGAAGGCGGGCAACGCTTGCTGAAGGAAGAAGTGGACGAGGAAGATATTGCGCGCGTGGTGAGCAAGTGGACGGGGATTCCTGTTTCAAAGATGCTCGAAGGCGAAGTGCAGAAGCTGGTGCAGATGGAAGACCGCCTGCGCGAGCGCGTGGTCGGTCAGGATGAGCCGCTGGGCGTGGTGGCGAATGCGATTCGGCGGTCGCGCGCGGGGCTGAGCGATCCGAAGCGTCCGATTGGTTCGTTTATCTTCCTGGGGCCGACGGGCGTGGGCAAGACGGAGACGGCGCGTGCGCTGGCGGAGTTCCTGTTTGATGACGAGCAGGCGATGGTTCGCATCGACATGTCGGAATACATGGAGAAGCATGCGGTGGCGCGGCTGATCGGCGCGCCTCCGGGCTACATCGGCTACGACGAAGGCGGACAGCTGACCGAAGCGGTGCGGCGGAGGCCGTATGCGGTGGTGCTCTTCGACGAGATCGAGAAGGCGCACCCGGATGTGTTCAACGCGCTGCTACAGGTGCTCGACGATGGGCGGTTGACGGACAGCAAGGGTCGCACGGTGGACTTCAAGAACACGGTTGTGATCATGACGTCGAACCTGGGGGCGCAGGCGCTGAACGCGGAGGCGATGAAGGATGAGGCGAGCTTCGATGCGGCGAAGGCGCAGGTGATGGAGATGCTGCGGATGCACTTCCGGCCGGAGTTTCTGAATCGTGTGGATGACATTGTGATTTTCCGTCCGCTGGGCGAAGAGCAGTTGATGCACATTGTGGATCTACGGCTGGTGGATATGCAGAAGCTGCTGAAGGATCGTCACATCACGCTGGAGTTGACGGATGCGGCGCGGCATCAGCTGTTCCTGAGCGGGTATGACCGGGCGTATGGAGCGCGTCCGCTGAAGCGCGCGCTGCAGCGGCTGGTGCAGGACCCGCTGGCGATGAAGATCCTGGATGGAGAAGTGGTGCACGGCGATCATGTGCGCGTGGACGCCGATCCGCTGAAGGGGCAGCTTCGGTTTGAAGTGGTAGGGAAAGAAGTGGTGGCGAAGTGAGACGGTGTCCGTCCTCCGCCTTTGGCGGGGGATGGAGGCCATGAAAGTTCACTGCAGAGCCTTCGGCTGGGGCAGTGCTGCGCGCTGCTTCCGCTCAGCGATGACCATTCAAGAAAAGAGTAGGGTGACAACTCACAAACAGCCAGGCTGATATCTGCTGAAGGCTGCAAGACAATGCAGGCCTCCCGGAATGACGGGAGGCTTTTTGTTTCGTGGTCAGAAGGTGAGCTGGGTGGAGAACTGGAATTCGCGCGCCGGCAATTGATTGCTGATGCCGGTGAGCGGCTGTCCGAACCCGGGGCCGGGCGTGGGGCCGTTGCCGTAGGTACCGCTGTATCCGACAAAGTTGGCGTGGTTGGTGGCGTTGAAGGCCTCGGCGCGGAGATTGAGCTGGGCGCGAGTGCCGTGAATGGCGAAGTCGCGCTGGATGAAGGGTGAGATGTCATAGATGGCGCCGCCGAGGCCGGTGTTGCGTCCGACGATGTGACCGTGGATGACGGGCCGATCGGTGGTGGCGCCGGGATCGCCGCTATTAACGGTTCCCGTGACGTAGTTGAAGGGCAGGCCCGAGGCGAGCGTGGCGATGCCGCCGAGGCTGATGCGGAAGGGCGCGGCGTAAACGCCGCTGAGTACGAAGCGATTGCGCTGGTCGAAGCCGGCGTTGCCGTACTCGGCGCGGTTGGTGAAGTTGGGGTCGTTGGGGTTCTGGCTGGGAACGTCGGGGTCGACGTTGTCGAGGGTGTGCGACCAGCTGTAGCTGGCGAGCATTGAGGAGCCATTGGCGAACGGGTGGCTGAGATTGACGTCGAGGGCGTCGTAGTTGGCGTAGCCGTCGTTCACGTCGGTGAGGATGACGCTGTAGGGCGGCTGGGGATCGGTGGGTGTTGTGGGATTGCAGGTCATGTTGTGCTGCTGGTACCAGACGATCCAGTAGGGGCGGGTGCAGTTGGCCTGCTGCGCGGTGCGGAACTCGCCCTGTGCAGTGCGGATGAAGGGCGCGGGCGAGTCGAGGTCGAGCGGTCGAACGTTGTGGCGGGTCCGCGAGCCGACGTAATCGAGGCTGAGGACCCAGTGGTGGTAGACCTGCTGCTGGAGACCGAGGATCCACTGGCTGGTGTAGGGGTTGAGCAATCCGGAGGGATAGCCCTTGAGCGTGGATGTGGGGAAGAAATGGTTGTAGTAACCGGCGCGTCCGGGACGGATGTAGAGGTTGCGCAACGGGACCTGCGCGCCTGCTGGGAACGACGGAAGCGGTGCGGCGGAGACACTGGCGGGGAAGCCGACCTGGCCGGGAGCGGCGGTGTAATTGAAGACGCCGGTGGGTCCGGTGAGGGCGTAGTTGGCCTCAGAGTTGTCGACGACCTGCGAATAGTAGACGCCGAAGCCGCCGCGGAGGACGGTGCGGCCGTGACCGCTGAAGTCGTAATCGAAGCCGAGGCGCGGGCCGAAGTCGTTGCGGGAGTCGGTGAAGGTCTGCTGTTCGTAACGGAGGCCGAGGTTGAGGGTGAGGCGGTTGCTGACCTCGAAGTCATCCTGGAGGAAAAGCGCCCAGAGGAAATCGTTGACGGTGTAGACGGCGTTGCCGTAGCTCTGGGTGTAGGTCTGCAC
>JAJZJJ010000138.1 GCA_021810175.1 Acidobacteriota bacterium
ATTGTCTACCAGGGCTACCAGACGCGCCGCGCTGCTGACGCCGCCGCGGAGTCCTCGGATGCTGCCTTTCGCCAAATTCAGATGATGAAAGATAAGGAGCGCGCCAGGATTGAGGTGAAGGCAACTGGGCTTGAAGTGCAGCATGAGGCAGGAGATTCCTGGAACCTCAAAGCTGGGATAGAAATTCGTAACGTGGGGGGCGGAAGGGCTTATGTGCGGCGGGGAGCAGCCGACCTTGTTATTCAGGGAGGCGATAACCTGGCGCAGGTCGGTAAGCCATGCGACTGGGTCCCACTGGATTTGGTTGGAAATTTCGTCGATCCGGATGGCCACCCTCTGGCAGAAGCGTTCTATTTCTTTCAAGGCCCAGGGCTCAGCCTCGCGGAGTATTCCAGAGTCATAAGCAGTGGCCAGTTGCCCGTTAGGATCATAGGATTTATCGATTACGAGACTGTGGGAACCAGGTTTCGCCTAGACTTCAGTTTTGTCTGGATTGGTTATGACAACCCGGGCAACGTCGGAGCGATGTTGACGTTCTCCGAGGAATTAAAGCCGAAAAACGATAGGGAGAGAATTTCTTTCGGATTTTGGCGGCGGGAGTTGACCGAAGGAGTTGATGAGCGTGAAATTGATCCCCGCGATGCACAAGGCCCTAAGTAGGGCACTGCCGGCGAGCGAGCAGCTTGTGGCAGCGCCGCAGTCCAGCTCCCTTGCCGCTTCCCTGCCCCGGGTGCGGAGGTCAGCCGGGCTTCGCGTGCTCCGCTGGTAGGGAAGGCGATGACGGCGGCCCACTGATACTTACGCATCTCCGCCCAGACGACGCCGCCATGGAGCGCGCGCGCGATGAGCTGCGGCGGGAGATCGCGGTGGAAGCCGAAGTAACGCTTGTCCCACGACTCGCTGCGGCGGCCCAGGCCAAACGGCAGGCTGGGCGGATCGTATTTGGTGGAGAAGGCCAGCATCACGGTCCAGGTGCGCGGCATGAAGTCAGCCTTTGCGATCTGCGGCGCGGAGAAGTTGTTGATGGCGACAACGGAGACCGGATGCGTGACGTAGCCCAGCTCCGGCTTGCTCATTTCGTCAGAGACGGGCCAGGCGGTGAGGACGGTCTGGCCGGGATAGTGGGTGACGATTTCGTGGATGGCCGCCTGCTGCAGGTGAATGTCGGTGACGTATTCGAGGTTATCCTCGGGGGCGAAGCGGTAGGGCGGATTGACGAAGAGGCCGATGACGAAGGCGGCGGCGCTGAGCGCGACCAGAGCGGACCATTCGCGCAGGCGGCGGCGGAAGGTATTGACGGCGATGAGCAGAATGAGCGGATAGAGCGGCAGCAGATAGCGGGTGAGGAGCGCTCCGCCGAGGACCGAGTAGAAGACGACGTTTGTGGCGATGACGACGCCAAAGACCGCCAGATGGGCGGCAGAGATGCGCGGGCGGGGAACGCCATCGTCCTGAACCGGAGGCAGCAGCAGGCAGGCCAGCATCAGCGCCACAGGAACGAAGAGGTTCATGTGGATGGTGATGTGCATGATGCGGTAGCCGAGCGCGATGAGGATGCGCTCGGGGTTGAGCGTGGCGGTGGCGTTGTAGCGGAAGTACTGCGGGTTGCCGAAGAGGAAGCCGGTGCGGCTCCAATAGAAGGCGTACCAGGCGGTCAGCGGCAGGATGGGAACGAGCAGGGCAATGACGGCGCTCAGGCGTTCGCGGAGGGAGGGTCCGGCTCCGTCGGGGCCGCGCCAGATGCGTCCGCGCCAGGCGATCCAGAGGGCCAGCGCGGCCGGGGTGACGATGGAGGTCTCCTTGCAGAGGGCGGCGATGGAAAAGGCCAGGGCGGTGAGCCAGAAGCGTTCTTCCATCAGGAAGACCAGGCCCCAGAGCGTGGCCGCGGCGGCGAACATATCGGCGTGGGCCAGCGAGCTTTGCGCGAAGAAGACCGGATAGACAGCCGTGAGCAGAACGGTGGAGACGGCGACCGACGTTCTGCCGGTGGCGACAATGGCCAGCCGCCAGACGGCCGTGAGTCCGATGGCGGCCACCAGACACATCGAGATGCGGGTGACGATCGGCGCGAAGTGGAAGATCTTCCACCAGAGGGTGAGCCAGATGGAAGGCAGCGGCGGATGGCCGTTGGAGAGCGTGGAATACGGGATGAGAGCGCCGGTGCGGAAGAAGTCGAAGGCGGCGGGAATGTAGTAGCCGGCTTCGTCCCAGTAATAGGGCAGGCGCAGCAGGGGGAAGTGCGCGGCCAGCACGGCGAAGAAAATCAGGGGAAGAATGGCCCAGAGGGGGACGTGAATTTTGGGGCCGGTATGGCGCATGGCGGGGGAACGGAACGGCTTCAGCTCTCCGGTGTCACGCGCTGTTTTCAATGGACAGGACCCCGGGGGACCACCTGCGGCTCCAGTGCGAGGTTGCCGAAGGTCTGCTCGTACTGGGCGAGGTTCTGGCCGAGGACGTTCCACAGGGCCTTGGCCTGCTGCGGGCTGAGGTAAACGCCGACGGAGTTCTCGACGTTGACGGCTTCCGGAGTTTCCTGGTGCATCAGGCCAAAGGCGAGCTGGAAGTCCCAGACGCTGACCCGCACCTGCACGCTGTTGGAATAGACCTCGCGATAGTCAGGGCTTTGAGTGATCTGCACTTTGGGCTGCGGGTTTGTGGGATTCATAAGCATCAGAGTACCGCATGGATGGAAGGGGATGGCCGGCGCGGGCGTGAAATTCGGCGGGGATCTGACTTTGCGGTCCACGGCCCTCTGGTGCTACGATCCGTGTTTCCGCGAACCGGGCTTTCGCAGGAGAGAAAAGGCCGGTTCCAGGGGTTTCGCCATGCCGGAAGAGGACCGAGCGATCGGCCCTCCGGCACGCATCAGCCGCGCGCCGGAGCTCATTCCGCCCCACCTGGGACGCCCCCAGCGACGCCCGCCGGAAATCCCTGTGCCCGCCATCACGGCGGGCCTGCCTGCCGCGGCGATCTACTGGCCAGTTTCAGCTGAAGACAAAAACCGAGCGGCTCCGCGTCCGGGAAGCCGCGCATATCCACCTTCCACCAGGAGAATTCTATGAAGAGCTATCCAGGAAGCGAGATTCGCAACGTAGCTGTAGTGGGGCATGCACAAAGCGGCAAGACGACGCTGGTCGCCGCTCTGCTGCATGCCGCCAGGATGACCGACAAACACGGCCTCGTGGAGGATGGCAGCGCGGTGACCGCCTACGACGAAGAAGACGTGGCCCGCCGAACCACCATGCAGAACGCGGTGGCTTTCGCGGAATGGAACGGCGTGAAGGTCAACCTGATCGACACTCCGGGCTTCCACATGTTCGTGCATGAGGCGCGCTGCGCGATGCTGCCGGTGGAGGCGGCTCTGATTGCGGTGAATGCCGTGAGCGGCGTGGAGGCCATGACCGAGCGGGTGTGGAAGTACGCGGAGGAGTTCAACCTGCCGCGGGTGCTGACGATCAATCAGATGGACCATCCGAGGGCCGGGGACGGCGGCCAGGCGCTGAAGGCGCTGGAGGAACGCTTCGGACGGCAGTGCATCCCGGTGCAGCTGCCGATTACCGGAGACAAGGGTTTTGAGGGCGTCGTGGATCTGGTGACCATGGAAGCCTTCTTTTACACGAGCGGCGGCGATGGGCATGGAAATATCGGCGAGATTCCGGCGCATCTGAAAGAGGCGGCGCAGCAGGCGCACGAGACGCTGGTGGAGCTGGTGGCCGAGGGCAAGGACGAGCTGATGGAGGAGTTCTTCCGCGAAGGCACCATCCCCGAGCAGCACCTGATCACCGCTCTGCACGAGGCCATTCGCGAGGACCGCATCTTCCCGGTGCTGTACGCGAGCGGGCTGGCGAATGTGGCGACGGATCATCTGCTGGACTTCCTGAAGGTGTACGCGCCGGCTCCGATTGAGCGCGAGCCGGTGGCCGCGCGGGCCGTGCAGCATGCCATGGCCGCGGCCACCAACGGCGAGGCGGCGGAGAGCACCGAAGAGCAGGCGCCGGAGATCGTGATGCGCAAAGTGGACGACGGCGAGCCGCTGGCGCTGTACGTCTTCAAGACCATGACCGATCCGTTTGCCGGACGCATCAGCTTCTTCAAGGTCTTCTCCGGGTGCCTGAAGAACGATGCGACGCTGGTGAACTATCAGCGCAGGACGACGGAGAAGTTTTCGCATCTGTCGATCATGCAGGGGCGCACAGCGGTTCCGGTGAGCGAGCTGCACGCCGGCGATCTGGGAGCGGTGGCAAAGCTGAAGGAGACGCTGACCGGCGAAACCCTGGGCGATAAAGGGCACGAGCTGTTCTTTGAGCCTGTGGGCCTGCCGGAGCCGGCCATGACGTGGGCCATCGAGCCGAAGACGCGGGCCGACGAGGACAAGCTGGCGCCGGCCGTCCACAAGCTGATGGAAGAGGACCTGATGGTGCGCTTCTTCCGCGACGGGCAGACGAACGAGTTCCTGATCGCGGCAACCGGCCAGCAGCACATCGAGTCGCTGGTGAACAAGCTGCGCAAGCGCTACCACACCGAGGTGACGCTGAATGCGCCGCGCGTGCCCTATCGGGAGACGATCCGCGGGCGCGCCGAGGCCCAGGGCCGGCACAAGAAGCAGACCGGAGGCCATGGGCAGTATGGCGACTGCAAAATCCGCATGGAGCCATTGCCGCGCGGCGGCGGCTTCGAGTTCGTGAACGACATCTTCGGCGGGGCCATTCCGAGAGGGTTCATTCCGGCGGTGGAGAAAGGCATCCAGGAGTCGGCGGCGCGCGGCTACCTGGCCGGGTATCCGGTGGTGGACTTCCGGGTGACGCTCTTCGACGGCAGCTACCATGACGTGGATTCAAACGAGCTGTCGTTCAAACTGGCGGGGCGGCTGGCGTTCAGGAAATGCATGGAGCAGGCAAAGCCGACTTTGCTGGAGCCGGTGATGACGGTCGAGATCGAAGCGCCGCAGGATTTTGCCGGTGCGCTGATGGGCGACCTGAACCAGCGGCGCGGCCGGGTGCAGGGCATGGAGAGCCGGGGCGCCACAGCCGTGATCCGTGCGGAAGTGCCCATGTCGGAAATGCTGACCTATGGGCAGAGCCTCACCGCGATGACACAGGGACGAGGCAGCTTCCACATGGACATGGACCACTACGACATCGTTCCGCAGCCGATTGCCGACAAGATTGTGGCGGCGGCAAAGCGTCCCGTGGAGGAAGAAGAGTAGTTCCCCGGTGAACAGAAGCAGCGAGGCCCGCCACCATGGCGGGCCTTTGCTTTGAGGCGAAGGCGGTTCCGCGCGCGTGGACGCTACGGTTCCGCACGCCAGCCCAGGGAACGGAGGAAGGCGATGTCGGCCTGCGTGAGCGCCGCATCGCGCAGCAGATCGGGCCGGTTGCGCAGCGTCTTCTCCAGCGCGCGCTCCCTGCGCCAGCGGCGAATGATGGCGTGATCGCCCTGGGTGAGCACCTCGGGTACGGCCAGGCCGCGGAACTCCGCCGGCCGCGTGTAGTGGGGATAGTCGAGCAGGCCGCCGGAGCCGTGGGTGGAACGCGGCACGCCTTCGCTGTCCTTCGCCGGACCGGCGTCCGCGGGACCGAAGCTTTCATATTCGCTCGATGCCTCGTTGCCGAGCACGCCCGGCAGCAGACGAGCGGTGGCATCGACGATGACCGCGGCGCCCAGTTCTCCGCCGGAGAGGACGTAGTCTCCGATGGAGAGCTCGCGGTCGCAGAGCAGTTCGCTGACACGCTCGTCCACGCCTTCGTAGCGTCCGCAGATGAGCACCACGCGCTCGAGCGCGGCCAGTTCGCGCGCCACCGTCTGCGTGAATCGCGCGCCCTGAGCGGACAACAGAATGACCTGTTCACGATTTTTCCGGCGCTCGTTTTTTGCGGCGATGCCCAGCGACTCCACGGCTTCGGCGAGCGGCTCCGGCTTGAGCACCATGCCTTCGCCGCCGCCGAAGGGCCGGTCGTCGACGGTCCGGTGACGATCGTGCGCGAAGGCGCGAAGGTCGTGAACGTCAATAGTGACGCGGCCGGCAGCGATTGCGCGCCGCAGCACGCCGCAGTCCAGAAAACCGCTGAAGAAGTCCGGGAAAATTGTAACCAGGTCGAATCGCATATCGTCGCGGCCGCGCAGAAGCTGCGTCGCGGCGCTGTTTCATTGTGGCATGAGGTACCTCGCATTGTTTTCTGATGGAAACTCGCCGCATCGTATTGCTATAATCCGCCCCGTAGTTGAGCCAGATTCTGGCATACTCATACAGCGGAAGATTTCGCAATTCGACTCGGAGCCCGGAGGGCATGATCTGATGCACGACCATCACAAACTGTACGCAAGTGCTGACGGAGATTTTGAGCCCGAAGCCGACGACGATATGGAAGAGTTGGAAAACGGCTTCAGTGAGGAAGAAGAAGAGGAGATCTCAACTTCCATCTCCTCCGACGACGACGACCTTGGGGAGGAACCGGAGGCTGCACCTGTAGCCGAAGCGCCCACCCCGAAACCCGCGCCTAAAAAGAAGGCGAGAAAGAAGAAAGTGAAAAAAGCTATGACAACTGCTGCTCCCAAGAAGGCCGCGAACAAGGCTCCCGCGAAGAAGGCCGTGAAGAAGGCTCCGGCAAAGAAGGCTGTGAAGAAAGCCGCCCCGAAGAAGGCCGCCAGGAAAGCCCCGGCGAAAAAGGCAGCAGCAAAGAAGACCGCTCCTAAAAAGGCCGCCAAGAAGGCTCCGGCGAAAAAGGCTGTGGCGAAGAAGGCCCCGGCCAAGAAGAAGGCCCGCCGCTAAAGGAACGCCAAAGGAACAGGGACCGTTGCGGCATTTGCCGGCTGCGGTCCCGTTCACCCTCAATGGTTTTGCCGAGTATTGAGAACTGAAGCTTTGCTTTGCCTCAGCTTTGTTCTGCTTCGGTGGCGCGGGATTTTTCTTCATCCGTCAGCGGAGCATTGATTTCCAGCAGCCCCTCCGGCAACTTCATTTCCACGATTCTGCCGATGGTATCGAGACGAAGCAGGAAGTCCCGGACAAAGGGAATGAGGGCTTCGCGCTGGCTGTTCGCTACTCCCTGGCGTCTGACCACAAGCAAATCCGTGCTGGATGAGTGGCGATCCACGTCGACGATTTCGCCGATGATCGCTCCGCCCCGATTCGCGTCTGTCACGCGGCATCCGATCAGGTCGCTGATGTAGGCGGATCCTTCCTCCGCCGGAGCTCGCTCCG
>JAJZJJ010000139.1 GCA_021810175.1 Acidobacteriota bacterium
GGAATCCGGTGCAACCTGGGGTTGTTCCGGCGGATCTTGCAGGATGAAGGTTTCAGGCGTGCGGAGATCGACACGGAATATCTGGACAGGCTGCTGAACGGAGGTTCCGCTGTGATGGCCGAGCGTTCACCGGCGGTAGAACTGGCGGCGGCACTGGGGGCGGCGCTGCTGGAGAATTCGCACAGCGCGAGCGCGAGTACGGGCGCAGGGAGCACCCCGTCCCCGGACGAACAACGCGCGTGGAAGCAGGCGGGGCGGAGGGAGGCGATGCGGTGAAGCTCTACATAGAAATTGCGGGGAAACGCCGCGAGATTCGCCTGGAAACCGCCGATGACGGGGCGTACCGCGCGATTGTGGACGGAGAGGAGAGAAAGGTTGACGTAGAGATGCTGCGGGCAGGGATCTTCTCTCTGCTGATCGATGGGCGAGCCTACCGGGTGGTGGCCGAAGAGACTCCGGAAATCGAGGATTCAGCGGTATACGTGGGCCGGGAACGCTTTGCGTACCGGATGGAGGACCCGCGCTCGCTGCGATCGCGCCGAAGGGGAAATGACAGCGAGGGCGGGCCACGGACGCTGAAGGCATCGATGCCGGGGCGGGTTGTGCGCATACTTGTGACCGAGGGCGACAGGGTGAGCGCCGGGAAGGGCGTGCTGGTGCTGGAGGCGATGAAGATGCAGAACGAGGTGAAGTCGCCGAAGGATGGTACCGTGGCCAGATTGCTGGTGGCGCCGGGCGAGGCGGTGGGCGCGGGGCAGGATCTGGCGGTGATTGAGTAGCCGCTCAGCGCGGCACAGGGCACGAAAGTGCCAGCATTCGCTCGAAAAGGCGCGATTCGGCGGGTGCATCCGTGGTGGCGCAGGTGGGATAATGGGAAGAACGACTTTGTCCCGAAAAGGTGGACCCCTTTTGCTGCGTATCCAAGGAATTCTCGCCTGCTGTGTTGTACTGGCTGCCACGGCTGGTTGCCGGGCCCAGGCGCCGGCCACGCCATCGAAATCGACTGCTCAACTGAATGCGCGGATCGAAACGGCCATCCGCAATGAGCTGAGCGTACCGCCGGTTTATAACGTGACGATCGGTCCGGAAAAGAAGAGCAGTCTTTCCGGCTACAACTCGATCCTGGTGACATTTTCGCTGCCGGGACATCCGAACCGGACGCAGCAACTGGAATACCTGATTTCGAAAGACGGCAATACGCTGGCGCGGCTTTCAAAGATCGACATCAGCAAGGATCCGGATGCGATGCTGCCGATCGAGGGCCGGCCGATTCGCGGGAATCCCAAGGCGAAAGTGACGCTGGTGAATTTCGACGACCTGGAATGCCCATTCTGCGCGCGGCTGCACGCGGAGCTGTTTCCGGGGATCATGGATCAATACAAAGGGCTGATCCGCGTGATTTATGTGGATTTTCCGCTGACGGAGCTGCATCCCTGGGCGATGCACGCGGCGGTGAACGCGAACTGCCTGGCAGCGCAGAGCGGCAAGGCGTACTGGAACTATGTGGACTACGTGCATACGCACGGGGAGGACATCACGGGCCCGCAGCCGGAACTGAGCAAGTCGTTTGCGACGCTGGACAAGCTGGCCGAGCAGGAGGGCGTGCGCGACCACCTGGACACGAGCAAGCTGGACGCCTGCGTGAAGAAGCAGGATGAAAGCGTGGTGCGCAAGGAGATGATGGCTGGCGACCGGTTGGGGATTTCAGCGACGCCGACATTTTATGTGAACGGCGTGCGCTGGGCCGGAGTGCTGGATCCGGCGGACCTGGACCTGATGATTAATCGTGCGCTGCGGCAGCAGGGGATTACGCCCCCAACCCCGCCCGCACCCTCAACACCGGCGGATACGAGTTCCAAGAACAGCGAAAAGGGCGCGGGCAGCGGCAAGAGTGCCGCGAAGGGCGCGTAGAAAATTTGAATTGCCCGACACCCGGGCGGGTTCGATGGGCTGGTGGTTTCGAGGGCGCACGAACCGCAGGGTGCTGATTTTGAATGGTGGGCCGCTGAAAGTTTGCGGGCGGCGTCCTCGTCAAACGGGTTTTGCCCGCGTATGCTATACGAGGAAACCTGCCGATGGTCCGGCCGGCTCCAGGAGACGTATTTGTTGCATTCTCGAATTCGCACCTCACGCATGCTTCGTTCTGCTTCCCGATTTTCTCGTGTCACCAAGGCGGTAGCAGCGGCAGGGCTGCTGGCCGCGTCGGTCATGGCAGTGACCGGCTGCAACCACGGTCACAAGGCTGACGTGATGGCGACGGTGAACGGCAAGCCGATCATGAAATCGGAAGTGGACCTGCTGTATGAGAATGCAGTGGGGAATCAGGCGCAGAAGCCGACGAAGGTGCAGGCTGAGATCATGCGGTTGAACATCCTCCGCCAGTTGATCGACGAAGAGATCCTGATGCAGCGGGCGGCGAAGATGCACCTGGTGGCGAGCGACCAGGATGTAAACTCGCAGCTGAACGAGATCAAGGCGCCGTTTACCGAGGCACAGTTCCAGGCGAAGCTGGCGCAGAGTCATCTGACACTCAACGCTCTGAAGCGGGAGATTCGGAACCGGTTGACGGATGAGAAGCTCTTCAACAAGGAGATCAATTCGAAGATCGACGTTACGGACGCACAGATCACGGATTATTACAACGAGCACAAGGCTGAATTCGATGTGGCGCAGCCGCAATACCACCTGGCGCAAATCCTTGTGACGAACACTCCGGCGAATCCGCAGCAGGTGGGCAACCTGCAGAACAGCAAGGCCATGAACGACGCCGAAGCGCGGAAGAAGATCCAGATGCTGTACGACCGGCTGAAGAACGGGGACGATTTTGCGACGCTGGCGACGAATTTCTCCGAGAATCCGGAGAATGCGAGCAACGGCGGCGACATGGGCTATATTGCCGAGGACGTGCTGAAGAGCGATCCGGAAATCTACGATGCGATCTCGAAACTGACGCCGGGAGAGATTACGGGAATCTTGCCGCAGTATGCTTCGCCGGCGCACACGAAAGTGACGGGATACGCGATTTACAAGCTGCTGGACAAGGAAGGCGCCGGCCAGCGGGATTTGAGCGATCCGCGGGTGCAGCAGGCGATCCGGCAGCAGTTGCGGCAGAGCCGGGCACAACTGCTCAAGGATGCGTACATTGAAATGCTGCGCGACCAGGCGCATGTGCAGAACTACTACGCAGACAAAATATTCAAGAGCGGCGCGAAGTAGCGCGCCCGAAGCGGCAAGTTAAGAGTGGAGCCGTTGCGCCATCAGCGCAACGGCTTTTGCTTTTCGGGGCGGTGCAGAGAGCGCGGGCCTGGTGCAGTCTTGCTTCTGCTCAGCACGTTTCGATTGGCGCCGCGCGGTTTTTCTGGACGGAGAAGCCGCGCAGGGCGGCTTCACTCCGGGATATGAATACAGTCAATTCGCTTTTCGCTTTAGTCGCTGCTTTTGGTTTTGAGGACGACGACGTGAATGCTGTCCCCGACTTCGGGGACCGTTCCGTCGTTGACCTTGACTTCGAGGGGCGTGCCCGTGATCTCCATGCGGTGTGTGATGGAGCTGTCTGCCGGGACGCGGACGTAGTTTGACACCTTTGTGGTGGTGGATATGAGCGTCACAGGCACCTCGGCGGCGGCGAAGCCGTGGTTGACGATGTTCACGGCGACGAGCGTTTGACCAAGGCCGACTTTGTTGGGGAAGACATTGGTGACGGACAGGTCCGGCAGTCCTGGATCCTGATAGATCCAGTTTTGGAAGAACCAGTGGAGGTTCTTGCCGCTGGCGCGCTCGAGAAGATCTTCAAAGTATTGAGTATTCGTATCTTTTGCGGGTACATATTGCTGAAGCGCGGTCTGAAGGGACTGATCGCCGGCGAGCTGGCGCAGCATCCAGAAGACGTAGGAAGCTTTGGTGCGGGTATAGACGGGGTCCCAGGCGGAAATGAGGGGTTCGCCTGTACTGTCGCCAGGCGATGCTGGCTCGGCGATGGCGAGCGCACCGCGCTGGCTCTCAAGATATTCGAGAGCAACCTTGCGGCCGCGTGTTGATTCCAGCCAGAGCGTGACCATGAAGCTGGGGACGCCCTCCTGAAGCCAGCCGCGGGGGGAGTTGAAATAGGCATGAGCGAGGGCGTGGATGATAGGAGCGTCGAGCGCGGAGGGGGATGTTTTGGTCAGCGGGGCAAGCAGTGCCGTGCCGACCTGGGCAGGCGCGTCGTCACTTTCGGGAAGATCGATGATGGTGAGTGGAACGAGGGGCTTTGGGCCGAGCCAACTCTGAACAAGCGGGGTGACTTGAGCCACCGCGTTCAGCCAGTCGGCGACATTCGCGCTGTGGTTGGGAAGCGCGAAGACGTTGGTGTGATCCTGTCGGCTCAACTGCCTGCTGGCCAGGACCAGCGAGAGCTCCTGAAAGCCGATGGTCTGCGTGGGCAGAGAAACGGTGACCACGCCCGGGAAGCTTGCAGTGGGCATGGAAACGGGTGCGCTGACGGGAACAGGACGGCCGTCGAGAACGGCGACGTCGGGGGGCTGGTCAAAATATTCAACTGCCACTTTCATGGTTACAGTTGCGGTGCTGTTCCGCAGCTTCTGCCTTCCGATTTCTTCAAAGAGGCGATTGCCCTGGCCCATGGAGGCGGGCACGGAGCTGACGGGATACCAGACAACGCTGCCGAAGCCTCGCAAGCCGGTGAAGTCCTCTGAGATGCGATCCCAGTCGGAGGCTTCGGCAATGGATTGGGGGGTGCCAATGGCTTCCAGGCGCTGGCCGGATACGGGAATCTGGCCGCCGTAGAAAAGCTGGATGGGCATGCTGGCGCCTGGCGCGAGTGCAGCGGGCAGGAGGATGTCAGCCTCAGTGAGTTTGCCGGTGTGGTCGGCGTCGCTGGCGATGGTCTGCTGCGCGTAGACGAGCCGATGGCCATTGGAGCCGATGCCCTGAAAATGGAGCGACGACGAGAGTTGCAGCGCAATTTCGCGGAGCGGCTGTGTGCCGTCGTTGCGGAGGGTGAGGCGAGCTTCAGCGGAAAGAGACTCGTTGCGAGGCGTGAGACGGAGGTCAAGGTTGTAGCTGGTGATGTTGAGGGAGCGGCGCTCCTGGTTGGTAGCTTTGGGGACGGTTGACGACGGAGATGTTTTGCCCGCGGCGACCTGCTTTTGGAGCGAACGCGAAAAGAGGAGCTGGCCGGGGAAGGATCGAGCCTGCTGACGGCTGGGGAGTGGCGCGTTCGGCGCCGTTTGTGCGGCAGCGGCACAACCAAGGGCGAGCAGGATGGCAGCAAGGGAGGAAGCTGCGGAATGTTTGAACTTCATGTACCTATGCCTTTTAACTTCTTTGGCGTGGCGGGTCTGGAAAGAGTCTCCTTTGACTGGCCAGAGGCGCCGAGCCGGCGCTGGCGCGCGGCTTCATAAAGAACGACGGCGCCTGCGGCGGAAACGTTCAAGGACGAGACGCCGCCTGCCATGGGGATGCGGAGGAGATGGTCACAGGTGCGTCGCGTGAGGTCGTGGAGGCCCTCGCCTTCGCGGCCGAGGACGACGACGGTGTTTGTGGTCCAGTCATAGGCGTCGTAGTTGATGGAGCCGCACTCGTCGAGGCCGACGCACCAGATGTTCTGCTGCTTGAGCTGCTCGAGGGCGCGGACGAGATTGACGACGCGGGCGATGCGTATGTGTTCGGCGGCGCCGGCGGAGGCTTTGATGGCGACGGCGCTAAGGGGCGCCGAACGTCGCTCAGGGAGAATGACACCGTCGACGCCAGCTCCGTCAGCGGAGCGCAGGAGCGCGCCGAGGTTTTGGGGATCTTCGACGCCGTCAAGGGCGAGCAGGAGGCGGGCGTTGGATGAGGAGATATCAGGTGCGGCGAGGAGATCTTCGAGAGTGAGGAATTCGCGCTCGCGCACGACGGCGACAACGCCCTGATGGCCGGGAGTTTTGGCCATGCGGGTGAGCTGATCGCGATTCTCAAAGCGCACGCGAATGCCCTGCTGGCGGCAAAGGTCGACAAGGCGCTGCAGCTTTTGCGCTGCGCCGTGTTCCTGGCGCTCGCGGCTGACGCAGACATGATCGAAACGGCGATTGCCGGCCCGCAGGGCTTCTTCCACCGGGTGCAGCCCGAATAAGACGTCCACCCCTTCAGTCTATCGTTTTGGAGTGCCGGGATACACGGCCGGCGCTTGCAGAATCGGGGTCCGGCGGGGTGGGAAACGTCAGCCCGACGGGATGCGCATTTGCGGCCAAGGGAAGTATGGTGGAAGGGATTGCGGGAGGGGATGGATGAAAATCGCCAAGTTGCGGCTGGGGCGCTGGGTGAGCCTGGTGCTTGTGATGCAGATGCTTTGGACGGGGGCGGCGGTGGCTGCACAACGGGCAACGGAAAAGGCTCCGCCGGCCGATGCGTTTTATCTGCGGCCGCGGGTGGTGATTCTCAGCGATATCGGGAATGAGCCGGATGACCAGATGTCGTTTGTGCGGCTGATGCTGTACTCGAACGAGCTGGACATAGAAGCAATGATTGCAGCGACGTCGACCTGGCAGCGGACCACGACGCATCCGGAGACGATGCATGCAATTGTGCGGGCGTATGGGAGGGTTCGGCACAACCTGATGTTGAATGCAAAAGGCTGGCCGACGGAGAAGCAGCTGAGCAACCGGATATTTGCGGGGCAGCCGGGATATGGGATGGCCGATGTGGGGCCGGGGAAAGACTCACCGGGTTCGCGGGCGCTGGTGAAGGTGATGGAGCAGAAGGACAAGCGTCCGTTGTGGATCTGCATCTGGGCCGGAGCCAACACGCTGGCGCAGGCGCTGCTGGAGGTGCGGGCGAGCCACACGCCGGAGGAGACGCGGCAGATTGTGTCGCGGCTGCGGGTTTACTCGATATCCGACCAGGACGATGCGGGGCCGTGGATCCGGAGGGAGTTCCCGACGCTGGACTACATTGTGACGCCGAGCCTGCCGAACAGTAACAGCTATTACCACGCGACGTGGACGGGCATCAGCGGCGATTTCTACTATCGCAACTGTGCGGGTGCAGACTCGAGTGTGATCACACATCAATGGCTGGCGGAGAACATTCGCAAAGGGCCGCTGGGGAAGATGTATCCGAAGTACGAGTTCATCATGGAAGGGGATACGCCGTCATTCCTGGGGCTGATCAACAACGGGCTGGACGGATACCAGATCGG
>JAJZJJ010000140.1 GCA_021810175.1 Acidobacteriota bacterium
CGGTCGAATGCGGAGGCTTCGATTTTGAAGGGTTTGCTGGCTTCGCCGAAGTAGATGCTGGTGTGCGGGAAGGGCAGCTCGATGCCAAGCTCGTCGAATTTTTTCTTGATGCGGCGATTCATTTCGGGGCCGACGGTCCACTGCTGAATGGGCGCAGTTTTGAAGCGGGCCTTGATGGTGACGGCGGAGTCGCCGAAGGAGTCAAGGCCGAGAACTTCGAGGGGAGCGAGGATCATTTTGTTGTATGGGTCCTCCTGAAGGATTTCGTCGGCGATGCCTTTGACGACTTCGATGACGCGATCGGTGTCTTCCTTGTAGGCGACGCCGAGACTGAAGACGTAATAGGAATAGCCGTGGGTCATGTTGGCGAGGGTGTTGATGGCGCCATTGCGGAAGACGTGGACACTGCCGTCCTGGGCCCGGAGGATGGTGGTGCGCAGGTTGATGGCTTCGACGAGTCCGCCGGTGCCGTTGAGGACAGCGACATCGTTGACGCGGATCTGATCTTCGAACAGGAGGAACATGCCGGAGATGATGTCGTGGACCAGGCTCTGCGAGCCGAAACCGACGGCCACGCCGACAACGCCGGCGCCAGCGAGGATGGGGCCGATGTCGAAGCCGGCTTCCCTGAGAGCCATGATGATGGCGACGATCCAAATGACGATGGCGAGGGTCTTGCGGATGATGTCGCCGAGGGTGGTCGCGCGCTTTTCGAGCTCGACATCGGCGCCGCCACGCTGGCGAACCATCTGAGCGACGATGCGCTGGCGAAGGTTTGGGAGCCATTTGTGGATGATGCGCGTGGTGATCCATGCGAGCAGCAGAATGACGATGATGCGAAGCAGGCTGCCGCCCCATTCGTAAATCTGATCGACGGGAGGAAGTTCAAATTTTGGCGCTAAGATAGGCACCTCCTGTTGAAGCTGCGGGGGTTGCGTTCAGGCTATCTCAAGTCGCGCTGAGCGGGAAAAGTTGGCCTGCGGCGGTGTTGGAGGACATTTGGAACCGAGAGAAGCTCCGCAGCGAATTTGAGGCTGCCGGTCCTAGCGGTAAAGGTCCTAGCGGCAGAGGTTGTCGAGCTTATCCGAAGGCTCCGGTTTGAAGGGCGGATACGGGATGTGCTTCTCGGCCATGAACATCTCGGTAAACGAGCCGCCATTGGGGAGGGCCACGCTGGGGTCCTTTTTGTAGGCGGCATTGCGGAGGACTTTGGGGAGGGGCTCGAAGCGGAATCCCTGCTGGCGAAGCAGATGGATGAGCCGGGGCAGCATGAGGGTGGTGAAAGCGGTTCCGTGGAGCAGGAGGACGTTGGGAATTTCATGGCCGAAGACGAGCTGTTCTTCGTGACGTTCGAGGGGGATGAACTCGGCGGCATTTTGCAGATAGCTGGATTCGAGCCAGTCGATGGCGGCCTGGTTGTGCTGGGCGAGGCAGCGGCCGTAGGGATCGCCCCAGTCGTCGTCGTTGAAGTTGAGGGTGACTTCGGCGATGGTGTAGCCGTGACTGTGCAGCCAGGCGCGAATGGCGTTGCGTTTGGTCAGGGTGTCTCCCTCTTCCAAATAGGGAAAGCGGAAATAGTGCCAGTTATGCCTGCGGGCGTACTGGCGGAGGTACGGCTCGTCGCGGGCGATGTTGGCCTCGTAGGCGGAGGCGGTGTCGCTGGTGAGCGAGGGATGCGACCAGGTGTGATTGCCGATGTTCATGCCGGCGGCTACCCAGATGCGGAGGGCCTGCTGGGTGTCGGGGTCGCCGGGCAGGTCGACGGCATTGACGAATCCGTAGGCGCCTTTGATGTGGGCGGCTCGTAGCTCATTGGAGAGCTGCGTGAGGATGCCGACGCGGGTGTAGCCGGGAAAGAGACCACCGGCGGCCGGGAGGTCGTCGAAGGTGAGGGCAACGACGGGGTGACGTTTGAGCGGCTTGAGGCGGTGATGGGGATGACCTGCCGCCATGGCCGGAGACGCCAGGGAAAAGGCAGAAATGATGGCGCAAAGCAGGATGGCCAGTGCGGAAGGAATCCGCAAAGGGCGAAAGCCGTGGGTCATAGAGCGATTTTCTCATCGCGGGAGAGCGGTGGCGGGGAACTTCTTTGGGAGGTCAGGACGGGCTAATGCAGGTAGTTGACGAGGCTGGCGCCGGCGAAAGGCTGGATGGTGAAGGTGAGGACGAAGAGGATCATTCCGACAACCGCCAGAACGATGCGGCGTTTGCAGACCGGCTGCCTGTCGGGGAGGGCGGGATGGCGCAGGGATGGAATGAGGAGGAAGCAGGCCCAGACGAGCCAGCCGACCCAGAAGATGGTTCCGGCGACGAATAGCATGACGGTGATGATTTCGGTGGACCAGCGATGGAGGCGGGGCGAAATGGCGTAAAGGATGTGCCCGCCATCGAGCTGGCCGGCGGGAATGAGGTTAACAGAGGTGATAAAGAGGCCGACCCAAGCGGCGATGAGGACGGGATGAGGGTTGAATCCGGCACCGAGGGAGGGAATGGACGGGTCGAAGAGGCGAGCGATGCCGTGCAGGAGCGAAAGGCCGAGGGGGATGCTGACGCTGAGGGCCGTCTGGCCATAGAGACTTGGATCTGGCTGGACTCTGGAGAGAGCGAGGCCGGCGATGACGGCGGGGATGGCGACAAGGATGCCCGCCAGGGGGCCGGCAAGACCGATATCGAGCAATGCGCGACGGGAAGGGACCTGGGAGCGGAGTCGGATGAAGGCTCCGAAGGTTCCGATGAGGGTGGGAGCGGGCAGCACCCAGGGCAGAGAGGCGTGAACGCGATGGTAGCGGCAGGCGAGGTAATGGCCCAGTTCGTGGGCGGTGAGGATGGCGAGGAGGGTGAGGGAAAAGGACCAGCCGCCGTTGACGCGTTCGGGGTGGCGCAGGATCCAGGCGAGGGGAAAGAGGCTGTTGTCAGCAGAGAAGGGCGGAGCGCCGCGCAGGAAGTGATCCATGAGCACGGCGCCGGCACTGATGGTGGTGAGGAAGCTGAGGACGAGCAGGGAGATGGAGAGGAGGGCCTGCTCCAAAGGGGGCTGGTGGGGCACAGGAGCAGGCTGAGGATCGGAGGGGTATCTCCGCACCGTTGGCGTGACCGCAGACTGGGTTGCACTCTGAGCCATTGACTGGGACGAAAACAGACCGCCCCAGTGTATCGGCGCAGGGGAGCAAGTGGCCAGAATTATTGGCCGTCGAGCAGGTGGAGTTCCTTCCCGGGCTTAAAGCGAACAGCCTTTCCCGGAGTGATACTGACCTCGGCACCGGTACGCGGATTGCGGCCGATGCCGGTTTTGCGGGGGCGGACGTTGAAGACGCCGAAGCCGCGAAGCTCGATGCGCTCGCCGTTGCCGAGAGCACGCTTGAGGGATTCAAAGACGGTATCGACAGCGGCTTCCGCCTTATTGCGCTGAAGGCCGGTGCGCTCAATGACCTGATGAATAATGTCCTGTTTAATCAATGCCTTCCCCCTCGGAGAAATGGAGCGATCTCACCGTGATCGTAGAAAGGTTGCTGCCTGATTGTCAATCGGGCGGCGGTCTCGTAAGATGCAGTTTTCAAGCCTTATCAACAACCTGGTGGCCCCAAAACTCCGGAATGCGGCGGAGAGCGGTTTCGGGAGGGGCAAATTGAGCTCCAGGAAGGGCTTGGCGCGCAGCCGGAGGCTGCGACGAGGAGGAGCATGTCCATAAAGAGCGACCGATGGATTCGGGAGCAGGCGCTGAAGGGAATGATTGAGCCGTTCAGCGAGAAGCAGGTTCGCGAAGGAGTGGTGTCGTACGGGCTGTCTTCATATGGTTACGATTTGCGGGTGTCGGACGAGTTCCGCATTTTCACCAATGTGAACAGCGCGATCGTAGACCCGAAGCGTTTCGATGAGCGGTCGTTTGTGGAGGTGAAGGGGGAATCGATTCTGGTGCCGCCGAACAGCTTCGCTCTGGCGCGGTCGGTAGAGTACTTTCGGATTCCGCGGGATGTGCTGACGATTTGCGTTGGTAAATCGACTTATGCACGATGTGGGATTATCGTAAATGTGACGCCATTTGAGCCGGAGTGGGAGGGGTTTGTCACTCTGGAAATATCCAACACGACGCCGCTGCCAGCGCGGGTCTACGCAAACGAAGGCTTGTGTCAGATCCTGTTTTTCCAGTCGGACGAGAGCTGCGAAATCAGCTATGCGGACCGGAAGGGGAAGTACCAGAAGCAGCAGGGGATCGTACTGCCAAAGCTGTAGATTTCGAGGCAGAGATGAAAGAAGAGAATGCCATGACGGGGCGAGTTCGCCTGGGGCTGCTGGATTTTGAACCGCTCCGAGTGGCTGGACTGCGCGAGATATTTGCTGAGAGGCCGGACCTGGAAGTCATTCCGACGAATTTGGCGACGGCACTGCGGGGCGCCGGATTCGACGTGATGTTTGTGCTGGCGCGGAGGCAGGCGGACACGAACGCTGTGCTGGACCGGCTGCGGGCGCTGCATCCCGAGATGAAGACGGTAGCGGTAGGGACGGTCTGCGACGACGAGACCATCATGGGTGCGATTCTGGCGGGCGCCAAGGGGTGGCTGCTGGAAACGGCGTCTCCGCAGCAGGTGCGGGAGGCGCTGGAGGTGGTGCTGAGCGGGTCCATCTGGGGACCGCGGCGGGTGCTGTCGCAGCTGGTCAACCGAGCGCTGGACGAGTCGAGCCTGCCGCTGCGGCGGAGGTATCCGCATTTCACGATGCGCGAGGAAGAGGTGCTGCAGCTGCTGGTGCTGGCACGTTCAAACCGCGAGATTGCCGAGGCGCTGAGCATTCAGGAACAGACGGTGAAGTCGTATGTGGCGCGGCTGATGAAGAAGATGGGCGTGGACAACCGAATTGCGCTTTCGATGCAGGTGGCCGAAGGCGACTGGTGGCGGAAGAAGGCATCGTAGGCTGGGATCTCGGGTGGCCCGCCGCGAATGCTAACCTGATGATGGAACCCGAGCCGCCCGGTGATGCCGCGGCAGCGAAAGGTTCCCCCCGCGGTGGATGATCTGAGAGCCGCAAGTGGCCCCGTAGCTCAGGTGGATAGAGCAGCAGTTTCCTAAACTGCGTGTCGGAAGTTCGAGTCTTCCCGGGGTCACCATATTTCTCCTGAAAATCTTGAGCACTGTGACTGGGCAGGGTTGCCGGCTTGCGGGTGGTCGGACGCCAGCACTCGCGATCGGGTTGCGGTATTGAAGCGGGGCTCTGCGGAAAAGCGACAGCGGCGCAGGGGATGCGCCGCTGTTTGTGCAGATCCGGAAAACGGTTGTGTGCCCTCTTGCGGGGCGATGTCGTTACTTTTGCTGTTGGGCGACCTGTTCCGTCAGGTTCAGGCGCTCTTTCCATGGATCGGGTTGGGCGACCGGTCCATTCTCGGTAAAGTTCATGAGGACGTCCTTACTGGAGTTATAACGAGGCCAGCGGGGAACGCCGGGGCCGTTCGGGTTGCCGGTTTTGGCGAAGTTGGCCCAGTAGCTGTTGGCTTCCTCGGCGACCTTCTCATCCATGGGGGTGGTGGCGGCGCCGTACTTTGCGCGGACGGTGTCAAAGACAAAGGGGATTTCCGATGCGTGGGGCGCGCCCGGCCACTTCTTTCGCATGGAGTGAGCAACATAGGCGAAGCGAAATTCCCAAACGGGATCGCCCTGCGAAGTGAGGGTCTGAGCGACGAACCGGGCGGGTTCGACCATCATGGCATCGGCACCGACCTTCATGTTTTCGAGGAAGAAATTTTTGGAGGACGAGGCACCATAGGCTTTCTCGGCGAGCGCGGCATTTTTGCCGAACTTCGCGAAGAGCTGCTGGGCGTTGCGTGCTTTTGAGAAGCCGATGTCGAAGTTGGTGGCGCCGATCATCAGCGGGACATGGTGATACTTGCCTTCCTTGTAGAGCACTTCGGGCTGTCCGGTGACGACCTTGCCGTCGATCATGGGGCCCGGGTAGGTGGAGGCGGCCGGACCCATGCTGGCCATGTTCATGCCGTCGACGATCTTCTGTGCGGGGAGGGCGCGCAATTGTGCGAGCGCGGCGGCGCCGACTCCTTTGATTCCCATGCTGCGGGCAAAATTGACGCCGAGCTGCTCGGCTGAGGGCCGGCCGTTCATTCCGGTGGTGACGCCGGTGGCATCGAGCAGGGTTCTGCCGCCGCCGGATTCCACGACCGCGCGCTCAAAGAGGCCGCTGGTGAGGGGAGAGGTCATGAGCATGTGGACGGAGAAGCCTCCGGCGGACTGGCCGAAGATGGTGACTTCGCGGGGATTGCCGCCGAATGCGGCGATGTTCTTCTGCACCCACTTGAGAGCGGCGATCTGATCCATGTATCCGTAGTTGCCGAGGAGGCCGTTGGGATTCTGTTTGGTCAGGGCGGGGAAGGCGAAGAATCCGAAGCGGCCGAGGCGATAGTTGAAGCTGACAAAGACGATGCCCTTTTGGGCGAAGTGCTTACCGTTGTAGACGGCCGGGGAGCTGCCGCCGTTGACCCAGCCTCCGCCGTAGATCCAGACCATGACGGGAAGCTTGCCGGTGCGATGGGCGGGAGTCCAGACGTTGAGGTAGAGGCAATTCTCGGAGGGTTTGGTGCGTTCCGGAGCGGCATCCTGAGGGAAGGGAAGCTGCATGCAGTCGTGTCCGTACTGGGTTGCCTGGCGGACGCCTTTCCATGGAGCGGCAGGCTGGGGCGGCTCCCAGCGGAGCTTGCCGATGGGGGGCGCGGCGTAGGGAATGCCTTTGAAGGCGGTGACTCCGTTTTGGGTAGAGCCCTGGAGTTTACCGGTGCTGACGGTAACGATGTTCTGCGCGCCGGCAAGGGCCGCGAGTGTCAGCGCCTGAGACACGATGACTGCGATGAGGATTCTGCGCAACTTCTCTCTCCTGGTCCCGGTGCAGGTCAGCACCGGTATGTTGTCGCCGCAACGCAAATGGCCGCCGGCAGGATTCCATGGCGGGTCGCCGCTGAGGATTGAACTGCGATCAGCAGATCGGCGCGCAGCCAGAGAACAGGGAACTCACGAGGCGCAACTATAGCGGACGGAAATTGCATTTGTAAAATAGAATGATCGGAACACAATCATCGAAAAACCAGAAACGATCAGGCGCGTCTGAGCTGGGAGCAAGGCGAGGTGCTGACAACGGAGCG
>JAJZJJ010000141.1 GCA_021810175.1 Acidobacteriota bacterium
CATGTATCTGGTCGATGCGATGGTGCAGTTCCAGGGCGTGTGTGGATCGGCATTCAACCGTCTGGACCAACTGGTGGCGATTCACCTGATGATGCCGTCGCTGGCGGATGCCAAGATCCTGCAGCCGGCGCCGCGGCATCCTTTTCACATCCCGGCAACACCGATCGCGCAGATACGCAGGTTTTCCTCTGACCTGCCGGATATGCATCGGGTGCTGGTGCGGGGAATCGTGACGGCACGTTTTCCGGGCAAGGGCCTCTACATGATGGATTCCACGGGCGGCGTCTACGTGGAGACTCAGGACGGGACGCCGGTCAGGGCGGGAGATGAGGTTGAGGTGCTTGGATTCCCGGCGGCGGGCGAATACAGCCCGGTGCTGGAATCAGGAGTGATCCGGTATATGCACCGGCACGTTCTGCTGCGCCCGGCGATGATCACCGGGCATATGGCCATGCACGGAGCTTACAACGCGCGCCTGGTGAGCATTGACGGTACCGTGGAGTCGATCCGTCGCCATTCCGGGATGCTCTCACTGGTCATCGACTCGAAAGATCACGTTCCCTTCGAAGCGAATTTATCGAACGGAAGCAAAACACCGCTGGATGCGCCCACCGGAAGCAAGGTAGAGCTGACGGGTATCTGCACGATCAGGACAGACTCCAATGGGAACCCATCGGATTTCCAGATTGTGCTGCGCAGCGCGGCCGATGTGCGGGTACTGCAACGCCCGCCATGGCTAACCGCGCGCCGGGCGGCGTATCTGGTCCTGCTGGTCCTGTCCGTGGCGCTGGCGATCCTTGGATGGGTGGTGATCCTGCGCCGGCGTGTGCGGCGGCAGACGAGGATCATTCAGCTGAAACTGGAGAACGAGGTGGCGCTGGAGGAGCGGTATCGGCGGGTGTTCGAGCGGAATCTGACCGGACTCTATATCGCGAATCCGGACGGGACAATTGTGGACTGCAACGACGCGTGCGCGCGCATTCTGGGATTCGCGGGCCGCGAGGAACTGCTCGAGCATCACGAGGAAGCGGAGAAGATCACCAGGCATCTTTATCCCGGGAACGAAGAAAGCCCGATCGTCAACGCCGAACATCGATTCCAGCGCCGGGATGGCGGGTGGGCATGGGTGTTGAGCAACGCGCGGACTGCGCCGCAAGGCGGCCATGGCGACGCAGTTCTGGAAGGCGCGCTGGTGGACATCACGGACAGAAAGCTCGCGGATGAGCGCATCCAGACGCTGGCCTACTACGATTCGCTGACAGGGCTGCCGAATCGAACCCTGCTGCAGGACCGGCTGCGGAAGGCGGTAGCCAGCGCGCGGCGCCACAAAGAGAGGCTGGCAGTTCTGTTTCTGGATCTGGACCGATTTAAAACGATCAACGATTCGCTGGGACACTCCTGCGGAGACCAGTTGCTGCTGGAGATGGGCAGAAGACTGCAGGCGGCGGCGCGCGAACAGGACACGGTGGCACGGCTGGGCGGCGATGAGTTTTTGGTCGTGCTGGGAGCCGTGGAAGAGGGCGCTGACGCCGCAGTGGTGGCGGAGAGGGTTGCGCACGAGGTCAGCCGTGAATTCCACCTGCAGGGACGGGCGCTGAGCGTGACCTGCAGCATCGGAATCAGCCTCTACCCGGAGCACGGCGATGACGTGGAGACGCTGATCAAGAACGCCGACGCGGCGATGTACTCCGCCAAAGAAGGTGGGCGGAATACTTTCCGGTTCTTCACCTCGGAGATGACGGAATATGCGGTGGAACGGCTGGAACTGGAGAGCAGCCTGCGCGTGGCCCTGGAGAGGGAGCAGTTTTTCCTGGTGTATCAGCCGCAAATTGATGTAAAAACTCGCGAGATTGTCTGCTGGGAGGCGCTGCTGCGCTGGCAGCATCCGGAACTGGGACTGGTGCCGCCGGGACGGTTCATCCGCGTGGCGGAAAACAGCGGCATGATGATTCCCATTGGAGAATGGGTGCTGCGAACGGCATGCCAGCAGGCTATGGGCTGGGGCATGGACGCTCCGGCAGTGGCCGTGAATGTGTCGGCGGTGCAATTCCGTCAGGAGGGATTCTGCCGACAGGTGAGAAGGGCGCTGCGGGAGAGCGGACTGCCCGCCGAGCGGCTGGAACTGGAGATGACGGAGAGTCTGCTGATGGCGGGCGAGGACGCGACGTTTCAGGTTCTGGCAGAGCTCAGAGAGATGGGTGTGCGGGTGGCGATCGACGATTTCGGCACAGGGTATTCCAGCCTGAGCTATCTGCGGCAGTTCCAGGTCAACAAGCTGAAGATCGACCGGAGCTTCATTCATGAGGTTGCGGTGAATACGGATGACCAGGCCATCACGGCTGCGATCATTCAGATGGCGAAGTGCCTGAATCTGCGTGTGACCGCGGAGGGCGTGGAGAATGAGGAACAACTGTTGCTGCTGCGCGATTACGGCTGCGACGAAGTGCAGGGCTTTATGTTCAGCACACCGGTGACAGCGGAAAAGATCGCAGAGACGATCGGCGAAGTGGCTGCGTCGACGGCGATTCCGGTGAGCCTGCGCGAACCGTAACCACCGGACCAGGAAGTGGCGAAAAGAGTATTCCCTGTCAGCACTGTCCAGCTACAATCCCTGAAGATATGTCCCGATTTTCAGTTTCTGGTCGGTTTTTCAGCATCGCCTGCGCCGGGCTCGCGCTCGCAGGCGTGGCCATGTCCGCGCACGCACAGAAGGTAGACAGCAATCCACTGTACCGGGAGCCCGCGGTGCAGCAGGCCTTTGGTCAGGTCTACCGCATGAATTACAAAGTGGCGATCGGCGAATTCGAGAAGATCCAGGCCCAGAATCCTGGAAATCCGATGGCGACGGATTATGTGCTGGACGCGGTGGTCTTTCAGGAGCTCAACCGGCAGGACCTGCTGGATTCGACTTTCTACGCCAACGATGGCTTCCTGTCCGGAGGGCACACGGTGGCGGCGGACCCGCAGGCGCGGGCCCGCGTAAAGTCGCTGAGCAGCGAAGCAATCGGCCAGGCCAACGCGGAACTGAAGTCGAACCCCAACGACGTGAATGCGCTGTTTGCCCGGGGTTGGGCGAAGGCTCTGGAGGCGGTGTATTCAGGCATGGGGGAACGGGCGTTTGGGGCGGGTCTGCGGCAGGCACTGTCGGCCAAGGGCGATTGCGACCGAGTGCTGCAACTGGATCCAAATTACGTGGACGCAAAGCTGGTGACCGGAGTCTACCAGTACGTTGTGGGAACATTGCCGCTTGCCTTTAAGCTGCTCTTCGGGTTTGTCGGGATTCATGGGTCAAAGAGCCGCGGAATGACGGCCCTGGAAGACGACGCGGCACACGGGACGGTTACTCAGGTGGAAGCAAAGACAGCCATCATGCTGTTCCTGCGGCGCGAAGGAAAATATGCGGAGGCAGCGCAGGTTGCGCAGGGCCTGGCGCAGCAATATCCACACGGTTTCCTGTTCCGGCTGGAGCAGGCGAACCTGCAGAAGGATGGCGGCGAGGGCATGACGGCGGTGTACACCTACGAGCATCTGATCGCCCTGGCCAAAAAGCCCGGCTACTTCGACTCCGCACATGTGGAGCTGGCCTACTTTGGACTCGGCGAAGCGCTGCGCGGGCAGAAGAAATATGCGGCGGCGGTGCAGGCCTATCGAGACGGAGCGTTCCAGCCGATGACGAGCACGGAGCTCAAGCGGCGCTGCCTGCTGAAAGCCGGGGAGACTTACGACCTGATGAACGAGCATGCCAAAGCGGTGCAGCAGTACGACGCTGTGCTCAGCGCGGGCAGTGATACCGTTCAGGGTAATCTGGCCCGCAAATACATCAATTCGCCGTACACCGGCAGCTGAACTACGAACGAATAGAACGAGGCGGCGGCTCGCAGGGGCTGCCGCCTCGTTGCGTGTGTGCTGACTTCGTGGCTGTGGCACAGGAAGTCGCAGCAACCCTCTCCCGTCGGGGCAGGTTCTCACTCAGAAGCCCATCCAGAAATCGCCAGTGCGCCGAGCGATTCGACCGTGATTCGAGAACCCGCTTTCGCAGAAACAAGGAGAGTTATGTATCACCACATCAAGAAGCTGATGTACACCGTCAATGTTGGGGAGCCCGATCCCCGATTTGGCAGGATGCTGCTGGAGCAGTTTGGCGGCGCTAACGGCGAGCTGGCCGCAGCCATGCAATATTCCGTGCAGGGCCTGAACTGCGAGGACGACGCACGCAGGGACCTGCTGATGGACATCGGAACGGAAGAACTGAGCCACCTGGAGGTGGTCGGAGCTCTGGCCCGAATGCACCTGAAGCCGATGAAGGAAAGCCGCGACGCAGCGGACGCCGATCCGCTGATTGCGGTCGCCGGAGGCGCCGGCGTATCGCTGTTCGACTCAATGGGTAATGCATGGACGGCAAATTACCTGAAGATTACCGGCGATCTGGCAGTCGATCTGCGCAGCAACGTGGCCGCCGAGGCGCGAGCCAAGATCGTCTACGAACGGCTGATCGGGTTTACCCGGGACGTTGGCTCGCGGCAGGCACTGCAGTTTCTAATGACCCGGGAGATCACGCATATGCGCGCCTTCAGCGCAGCCCTCGAGAGCATGGAGAAGCCGCCATTTTCAATCGGAACGATTCGGCCAACTCCGGTTCTGGTGGATCAGTTTGTGAATGCATCGACCGGCGAAGGCGAGCAGGGCAAGGACCACGAAGGCCCATGGAACAATGGCCATGGTCTGCATGTTGTGCGTCCCCGCGCCGAGGGCGGAGACGGACTGCACACGGTGGCATACGATCCGGAACCAGGAACGGAAACGACGTCGCCGGTGGATTCTACGCCCGTTGGCGAGTACCTGGACGGAGCACGGTCCAGGTTGAAGGCGGACAAAATGATGCGGGAAAAGAAGGCGTCCTGACCGGGTGCTGATCCACGGGCACGGGGGACGGCATGGCAGCGTCCCCCGCCTGCGGTTTCGGAGTTTATGTCGATCCGGGGTCGATCCGCGCCGGATCAACAGGAACGCCGACCAAATACTGAATCTCCACCAACCCGCCGCAGTCGATCCCAACTTCCCAGGCATAGTCCGGAGCCTTCAGTTCCGCGATCAGCTCCCGCATGTCCGCTTCGGAATAGCTCCGCAGGCACGACAACACCCCATCGAGCCAAAGCACCGTCGGCACCACGGGAACGATCCAGCTCCAAAAGAAGAGCCTCCGCCGGAATGGCCGCTGTTGCAACGCTGCCTTCAGCGCCAGAAGGGGCACGCCTGTTACCAGCAGGACGGTCTTCAGCTTCGGCCGCGCCGCTTCGAAGACCCCGATCCCTTCCCTTTTCTGGAAAGCGTCGGCCAGGATCGCCCGAGCCTCGTCGGGATCGAAATGATGCAGCGAGGAGAACATGGTCCGGAATCCGCGCAACTTTTCCGGAATCCGCTTGGCATCGACGGGCTCTCCATAAGCCTGAATGCCGTTGCCCGTTCCGGCCACCCTCTTCATCAACTGCGCATTCGGATACAGATCCGTCAGGCACACCTGCAGCCTGCGCCCATCGGCAATGTCCCTGAGGAGACCGAGCCAGGGGCCACCGCCGCCCGAACACAGATCCACTACCTGCTGGGTCCGCGACTGCCGCAGGGCCCGCCGGAGCCGTCCGGTAATGGGCCGGTAGGTGTGGTTCGCCTCCCACACTTTCTCCAGCCCTTCCGTCACCAGGTCCCGCAGCTTCGCCGGGAACCACGCGCTGTCGTGAATCTCAAACCAGGCCTGTCGCCTCATCTGTCCATTTTCCGGAAGGATTGTGCCCAGACAGCTTCAGTCCGGGGACGCTCCGATTTCGATGCCGCTTTGCCCTGGAGTCGTTCTGCTCCCCCGCTGAGCCCGATTTCTATTTTCCCTCTCATTGGGATCTTTGGGGCGCGGCGCTCCCCCATGAGCGAAAACGCGATATCCTCCGTCTTTAGAGCAGAGGTACCAAGCCCGGCTGGAGGAGGCCCAATGAGTTCCATGGAAGGCCAGCTCACCGGCTGGATGTCGCCTGCTCTTGCGAAGCCTGTGGATACGAGCCAGACGATTGCCCAGCTAGTGGCGGAATATTCGACGGCCCTCTACCGTGTCGCCTTTTCGGTCACGCGCAACGCTGCCGAAGCTGAAGACGCGGTCCAGGAAACGTTCCTCCGTGTCCTCAAACATGAGTCCCGTCTCTCTGATATCCGCGATTACCGCGTGTGGCTGGTACGAATTGTCTGGAATATCGTGCTGGATCGAAAGCGGCGCGCCAAAACCCGCCCCGAAAACGAGGATTTGGCCGATCACGCCCGCTCGCTTCCCTCAGCTGACCGCGCTGCTGACGATTCGGCCATTTCCGCGCAGGAGCAGGGCCGCATTCTTGCTCTCGTCGATCGCCTTCCGCGCCCTGAGCGCGAAGCCCTCCTGCTTTCCGCCGTTCAGGAGCTGACCACCGCGGAGATTGCAGCAACCCTCGGCACCACTGAATCCTCCATCCGTTCCCGCATCTTCCGGGCGCGCAAACAGCTGTCTGTTCTCCTCGAGAAGGAAGGAATCTCTCGATGAACCGCAAACTTACTCCCCAGGAACGTGTCTCCCCACCGGGAGAGGAGACTGCCCGCCGAATCGAAGAAGCGCTGAAGAGTATCGGCACCGCTGTGCCGGAAATCGGGCTGGAGGGCCGTATTCTGACCCGGGTGGCCGCTGCCCGTATCAACGGAGAGGCCGATTCCGGGCTCGGATTACCGCTACCGGGGTTACAACGTCGGGTTCCTCGTTTTGTTTTTCCTGTTCTGGGCTTCGCCTCTGTCGGTTTGGTTTGCGCGGTCGTCATCGGAGGCTCCGTTCGTCAGCCGGTTGCCAATGCAGCGCGGCCCGCTGTAGCGCCGCCCGTGCTTCATTTGCCGCGCTCCGGATTCGGAACCGCCTCGGCGGTTCATCCGGCCGCTCCGGCGTCCACCCCCGTGCCGCCCAATACGATCAGCCGCGGCCACACAGCCGTTCCGCCGAATCATGGCCGGGCGCGCATCGCCCGCCACGCACACAAGGCCCATGGCGTCGCTGTTCCGCCACCGGCCACCACACCCTGAATCCAATCTGGCTGTAATCTGGTGAGTCCATGCGAACGATTCTCACCG
>JAJZJJ010000142.1 GCA_021810175.1 Acidobacteriota bacterium
AGGGCACGCGGATGGTGCTGGCGGTGGCGACCGAGTCCGGGCGCGCCGCCAGCCCCTGCTGGACAGCGACGATATTGGCCGGCGGAACAGCCTGCATCATCTCGCGGGCTACCGCGAGCTTTTGCGGCCACCGGGTGCGGGCGGTGGGGCCGATGAGCGTCTGGAGATTTGATTCGATGAAATCGGCGGTACCACGCTCGCGGATTTGGGCAATGTTTTGCTCTCGTTTAGCGCGAGCGGCCTCATTGTCCGCCTGGGGACGGCAGCAGCAGAAAGCGAATCCCTGGACGCGCTCGGGGGTGGTACGCCAGATCTCGTAAAGGGTGTAGCCGCCGATCGAGCACCCGGCGAAGAGGGCGCGATGCACGCCGATGTGGTCGAGGAGACGGGCAGTGTCGGCCGCGAGCTTTTCGACGGTGATCGGGCCTTCTCCGGCTTCGGATTGTCCGTGGCCGCGAAGATCGGGGATGATGAGGCGATATTTGGAGGCAAGCACGGCGGCGAGAGGCAGCCAGAAACGATGATCGACAGGCGTGGGATGGAGGAGAACGACGGGAGGGCCGTCTCCCTGCGTGGTGAAGAAAAGCTGCGCGTCGCCGGAGTGGAAGAACATGGGCTGAATCCTCTGAGGATCAGGGTACAGCCGGGTACCGGCCTGCAGGTAGCAGAACGGCGCCTGAGTGACCAGGGGCGCTGCGGGTGGTGATGGATGGAGACGGTATTGCCTAATGGGATGTGGTTCGATCTGGACGACCCGGAGTCGCCGGAGCTGGATGACCTGGCGAAGCGATTTGGGCTGCATGAGCTGCAGGTGGAGGACTGCCGGCATCGGCCGCAGCGGTGCAAGGCGGAGGATCACGAGCACTACAAGCTCGCAATCCTGAAACAGGTGCGCCACGGCAGCGGCGAGGAGCTGATCTTTGACGATGTGGATCTGTTTCTGGGGCCGGATTTTCTCATTTCCGTGCGCCAGGGCGAACCGGCTCTTTTTGACAGGGTACGAGCGCGGGCCGCCGAGGAACAAGTGAAGCGGCTGGACTGGGTCTTCTATATGATCGCGGACGAGATTGTGGACGGGTACCAGCCCGTGCTGGACTGGTTCGCCGAGGAAATCGATGCGGTGGAAGACGTCGTGCTGGAGCAGCCGACGCCGGAAACCCTGGCGCGCATCTTTGCGCTGCGTCGGTCGCTAATCGATTTTCGCCGCGCGGCGACGGGGGTCCGCGAAGTGATCAACAGCCTGACGCGGCGGGAAAAGGGGCTGCTGGGCGAGGATCTGGGTGTCTACCTGCGCGATGTCTACGACCATACGATTCGAACCGTGGACATCATCGAGACCTTCCAGGATTTGCTGGCGGGAACGCTGGACATCTATATGTCGGCGGTGGCGAACCGCACGAACGAAGTGATGAAGGTCCTGACGATTTGGGGAACGGTGGCGCTGCCGCTGCTGATTATCACTGGATTCTTCGGAATGAATCTGGGGCTGCCCTGGATGCACCAGGCGCACGGGGTGGTCTACGCGGTTGGGCTGATGGGCGCGAGTTCTGTCGTGATACTGGCCTACTTCAAATGGAAGAGATGGTATTAGCAGGTCAGCAATGCTGATTCGCGGTGCGGATGCGCCAGCCCGTATGCACCAGTCCGGGTTCGCCAGCCCGTATTCGCCCGCCCGTATTCGCCAGGCCGGCTGGGTAGAGTTGCCCACATCCGCCCGGGTTGGTCAGATGCGGGCAACCGGCTGTTGCATTTAACCGGGGTTCTGCCAGTTGGAGGCCGGTGGCACGGGCGGGGGCGGAATCACGAGCGCCTCCTCCGGCATCACGATCCAGAAAATCACATAGGCAAGCAGTCCGGCTCCGCCGCCGAAGACGGCGAGCAGCACGGTGATCACGCGCACCCAGACAACGTCCCAGGCATAGGCGTTGGAGAGCCCCTGACAGACGCCGGCGATCATGCGCCCGGCGCGCGGCCGGACCAGCCGGGTGACAGTCTGTGGGTAGGAGGGCGGAGCCTGATAGACCTGCGCTCCGCAGCCGGAGCAAAAGCGCGCGTCGTCGGCGAGAGATTTTCCGCAGTTCCTGCAATAAATGGCCATGGCCCAAACCTCCTTCGGACTCCTCGGAGCAGGAGAAATCCGACGCAAAAGCTAAGAATAGCGCGATGCGCCCGGCCTTCGGCAGCAGAACCGCCACCGAAGACTGTACGCGCCGCCATACAGGAAAAGATACGCGAGTGGCTGGCGGCAGGTTCCCTGAGCCCGTCGGCAGTATAAGGTGGTGCCTGCCGGCATTTCGCGGGTGGCGGAATTTCCAGGCATCTAATCCCCAGGGCCCTGGCCCTATCAGACACAAGAGGAGACGCAATGCAGAGATTGCAGGGAAAAGTGGCGATCGTGACCGGCGCGGGATCGGGGATTGGCCAGGGGATCGCGGAGCGGCTGGGGAGCGAGGGCGCACGTGTGGTCATCGACTACATCGGCGATAACGGCGGCGCCGAGGAGACGCGCAGGAAGATCGAGAGCGGCGGCGGCGAGGGCGAGCTGGTGCATGCCGACATTACGAAAATGAGCGATGTGCGCCTGTTGGTCGATACGGCGTGGGAGAAATTCGGGCGCGCGGACATTCTGGTAAACAACGCCGGAATGGAGAAGAAGTCCGACTTTTGGGATACGACCGAGGAGGAGTACGACAAAGTGATGTCGGTCAACCTGCGGGGACCGTTCTTTCTTACCCAGGCCTTCGTGCGGCGGCTGAAGGATGCGAAGCAGCCCGGCCGGATTATCAACATCAGCTCCGTCCATGAGGATATGGCGTTCCCCGGCTTCACCACCTATTGCTGCAGCAAGGGTGGCCTGCGGATGATGATGCGCAATCTCACGGTCGAGCTGGGTCCGCTGGGGATCACCATCAACAACATCGCCCCCGGCGCCATTGCGACGCCGATCAACACGGCGTTGCTGGACAACAAGCCGAAGCTCGACGCGCTGCTGAGGAATATCCCGCTGGGGCGGCTGGGCACGCCGGGCGATGTCGCCGGACTGGTGGCCTACCTCGCATCGGATGATGCATCTTACGTCTCTGGCGCTACATTCCTGGTGGATGGCGGCCTGATGCGCAATTATCGCGAGCAGTAATCAGATCACCACTTGTTTTCGAGCACGGTGGTTCAAGGGAAGGTAAGACTGGAGAGATGGCTTCAAAAATCGAGGATTACGCCCTGATCGGTGACTGCGAGACCGCGGCACTGGTGGACCGAAGCGGTTCGATTGACTGGCTCTGCTGGCCGGACTTCTCCTCCCAGGCGTGCTTTTCGGCGCTGCTGGGCACCGAGGAGAATGGGTCGTGGCAGATATGCCCGGACAGCGAAGGCTGGAAGTCGTCGCGCCGCTACCAGGATCACACGCTGATTCTGGAGACGACCTTTGAAAGCGCGCAGGGAGCGGTGCGCCTGATCGATTTCATGCCTGTGAGGGACAGGAACTCCGACGTGGTGCGGATCGTGGAAGGCATCCGGGGAAAAATGGACCTGCGATCGACGCTGGCCCTGCGTTTCGATTATGGGCGGACGCTGCCCTGGGTTACGGCCATTGAGGATGGAATCCGCGCTGTGGCCGGGCCGGGAGTTGCGGTCTTGCACGCGTCGGTCCCGGTGCATGGGGAAAACCTGAAGACGGTGGCCGAATTTACGGTGCGTGCGGGCGAGCGGGTGTGGTTCACCCTGACCTATGGCGACTCGTTCAAGCCCGATCCTGAGCCGATCGACGCGAAGCAGGCGCTGGAGGACACGCAGGAGTTCTGGACGCGCTGGGTTGGGCAGATGGCGTACGACGGGCAATATCGGGAAGCGGTCGAGCGGTCGCTGATCACGCTCAAGGCGATGACCTTCAGACCCACCGGAGGCGTCGTCGCCGCCCCGACGACGTCTCTGCCGGAATCGCTGGGCGGTAACCGAAACTGGGATTACCGCTACTGCTGGCTGCGGGATACGACCTTTACGCTGCTGGCGATGACCACCGCGGGCTATTTTGAAGAAGCCTGCGAATGGCAGAACTGGCTGCTGCGCGCGGTGGCCGGAAGCCCCGACCAGGTGCAGATCATGTACGGCCTCAAGGGCGAGCGTTCTCTGGTCGAATGGGAGGCGGACTGGCTCGATGGTTATGAGAAATCGCAGCCGGTGCGGATTGGTAACGCGGCGTCCACGCAGGTGCAGCTGGATATCTACGGCGAGATGCTGGACACGTTTTTCCACGCCCTCAAGGGTCTTGGCAAACATACGGAAGAAGACTTCAAGGTACTCGTGCTCCTGCTCGACCATCTGGAGAAAATCTGGAAGGACGCCGACGAGGGTATCTGGGAAGTGCGCGGAGGGAAGAAGCAGTTCACCTACTCGAAAGTGATGGCGTGGGTGGCCTTCGACCGGGCAGTGCTGATCGCGGAAAAGAAGGACTTTGACGCGCCGGTGGAGCGGTGGAAGCAGGCGCGGGACGAGATCCACGCACAAATCTGCAAAATGGGCTTCGACGATCGGAAACAGAGCTTCACGCAGTACTACGGGTCGCAGATGATGGACGCTGCCGTACTGCTGATGCCGCTGGTGGGATTCCTTCCGGCGAACGATCCGCGAATCCGCTCCACCGTCGAAGCTGTGGAGCGGGAGTTGACGCGCGATGGCTTCGTGATGCGCTACGAAACCGAGAAAGCGGAAGATGGGCTGCCCCCCGGCGAAGGCGCATTTCTGGCATGCAGCTTCTGGATGGTTGGCTGTCTGAAGGCCATCGGGCGGCGGGACGATGCGCGAAAGCTCTTCGAACGATTGCTGAACCTTCGGAACGATGTCGGGCTGCTGGCGGAGGAATACGATGTGACTCGGAAGCGCATGGTGGGTAATTTCCCGCAGGCCTTCTCCCATATTGCGCTGGTCAACGCGGCATTCGATCTCGAAGGCAAAGACGGGGCACGACAGAGAGCGCATCCGGAAGAGAAGGCCGAAGTAGTGCGTTAAAGCAGACGGATGGGATCGCGACGCATTCACCCGGTATCCACTGAAGACAGGGACTGACCGGAAAGCGATCGATCCGGACAAATCTCGTGGGATGGCGGTGGGAATGCATCGGTTTCGCGTGTGGGCGCCGAAGGCGAAGCGTATGCGGGTCGGCGTGGCGGCCAGGAAGCACCCTATGGAGCCATGTGCCGGCGGATGGTGGGAAGCCGCGGTGGAAGCCGCCAGGCCGGGGACGGACTACGCCTATTTTCTGGACGATGAGGATCTTGCCCTGCCCGATCCTCGATCCTTGTGGCAGCCGCATGGGGTTCATGGGGTGTCGCGGATTTATGACCATGACGATTACCAATGGAGCGATAAGGGATGGGAGGCTCCGCCACTGAAGAGCGCCGTTCTCTACGAGCTGCATGTGGGCACATTCACGCCGGAGGGAACGTTTGCCGCGGCCGAAACAAAGCTGGAGGCGCTGAAAGACCTGGGCGTTACGCATGTGGAACTGATGCCGGTGAATGCGTTCCCAGGCCGGCAGGGGTGGGGCTACGACGGAGTGGATTTGTTCGCTCCGCATGAGCCCTATGGCGGTCCGGATGGACTGAAGCATCTCGTGGACTCCTGCCACCGACATGGTTTGGCGGTGCTGCTGGATGTGGTCTACAACCACCTGGGGCCGGCTGGAAATTATCTCGGTAAATTCGGGCCGTACTTCACGCAGTCCCACCACACCCCATGGGGCGACGCTGTGAATCTGGAGGACGCGGGCAGCCATGAGGTACGCCGGTTCTTTTGCGACAACGCGCTGATGTGGTTGCGCGACTACCACATGGACGGACTGCGGCTGGATGCGGTGCATGCGTACATGGACCGTTCGGCGACCCACTTTATGGAGCAGCTCGCGACCGCGGTGCGCCGGCTGGAGGCAGAGACCGGCCGGCAGTTGGTGGTGATTGCCGAGAGCGACCTGAACGATCCGCGGCTGGTGACCGCCGTGGAGGCGAGCGGATACGGAATGGACGCACAGTGGAGCGACGATTTTCATCACGCGCTGGTGACCGTCCTCACCGGCGAGCGCAGCGGGTATTACGCGGATTTTGGATCGCTGGCCGATCTGGCGAAGGCGCTGCGCGAGGCGTTTGTGTACGACGGGCGCTATTCGGCCTACCGCGACCGGATCCACGGGCGGTCGGTGCGCGGGCTGCCGGGATGGCGATTCCTGGGCTATTCGCAGAATCACGACCAGGTGGGGAACCGCGCGAAGGGAGAGCGGCTGGGCCAGTTGGTGAATTCCGGGCGGGCTAAAATTGCGGCGGCCATCGAGATGACCGCGCCCTTTGTCCCCATGCTCTTTCAGGGCGAGGAATGGGCGGCGAGCGCGCCATTCCAGTACTTCACAAACCACGAGGAAGGGCTGGGAAAGCTCGTTTCGGAGGGACGGAAGAAGGAATTCGCGGCGTTCGGCTGGGACCCGTCCGAGGTTCCTGATCCGCAGGCGCCGGAGACGTGGCAGCGGTCGAAGCTGAACTGGGCGGAGCGTGACCAGGCCGAACATGCTGAGATGCTGATGTGGTATCGGGATCTGATCGCGCTGCGGAAGCGCACGCCGGAGCTGACCAATGGGGATATGGAGGCGGTTCGAGTACGCTTCAGCGAGCAGGAGAAGTGGCTGGCGATGGAGCGCGCCCCGGTCACCGTGGTGTTTTCGCTGGCCCAGCAGCCAGTAAAAATTGAGGTGCGACCGGGATCGCGGCTGACCCTGCGGTCGCAGACCGGGGTTCAGCTGCTGGACGGGAAGGTGCTATTACCGCCGGACTCGGCGGCTGTTTTAACATGAGAGTGGCAGCTGCTGAGTAACAATCAGGAACGTGACTTGAGCGCGTTCAAATTCAGGCGGCTGCGCTTGCGCATCAGAAAGAGCGACTCTTGAGCATGCTGTCTGCCAACGATCTCACCTGGCTCCGCGCCGACAGAACAACCAAATCCAGGCTGCATCGGAACACGAGATCCGAATGAACGAATTGTGGTTCGTGGTAATTCTTTGTCTCAGCTCCATGGGAGCTGGACTGCTGGGGGCTCTGAGCGGGCTGGGCGGCGGGGTGGTGATCGTCCCGCTGCTGACGATTGTCTTTC
>JAJZJJ010000143.1 GCA_021810175.1 Acidobacteriota bacterium
CGCGGGCGTCGGAGTCGTCGAGGGTGGCGAGCGTCTGGCCTTCGGATACGCGCATGCCCTCCTCGGCATAGACAGCAGTGACGAGGCCGGTGACTTTGGCGGCGATGGTCGCGCGGCGGCGGGGCGGGACCTAGCCGCTGGCATTGAGGATGGGGGCGGAACGGCTGTCCGCGGCGGGCTGGGCAACGGCCACCTGCACGGCGACGGCGCGGTTCTGCGACCAGTAGAGAACAGCGCCGGCGAGGAGGGCAACGAGCACCAGGATTGCGGCCACGATGAAGGTGAAGCGGAGGGTTCGACTGGCGCCGCGGGAACGGTCCTCGATTTTGAGGCGGGAAAGGCCGGCACTGGTATCGGCTGAGGGCTGCGCGGCGTCGCGAGGGGGTTCGGGTTCCGAAGCGGCTGGGTGAGCGACAGGACGGACGCCTGTGTTGGCCGATCTGGAGGGTATCCCGGCCATGGGACCTCCGACGGCAGAAGGCAGACGACCGCTCGGCCAGGTTCGGATGGCGGACAGTTTTCCGCCTTCTGGTAGCGGGATTATCCTGCGGCGGGACGTGTGGTGCTGTGATGGCAGTCACCGGCGATGCAGAGGCCAGGGATTGGAATGCGCCCGGCTGCAGGGCCGGGCGCACGCAGATCAGTAGCGGATGACGCGCTGCATGGCGGCCATGATCTTGTCGACATTGGGCATGTAGAACTCCTCCATGGGCGCGGCGGCGGGGATGGCGGGAATGTCGGGCGGGGTGACGCGGACGATGGGAGCATCGAGGCAGTCGAAAGCCTGCTCGGCGATGGTGGCGGCGATCTCGGCGCCGATGCCGAGGGTGCGATTGTCCTCATGCACGATGACGACGCGGCTGGTGCGGGCAACGGAGTTGAGGATGGTGTCCTTGTCCCAGGGAGCGAGGGTGCGGAGGTCGATGACTTCGACATCGATGCCGTGCTCCTGCTTCATGCGTTCGGCGGCCTGAAGCGTGAGCTGCAGGGTATAGCCGTAGGAGACGGCGGTGATGTGGGTGCCGGGGCGTTTGATGTCGGCTTTGAGGAGCGGGATGGTGTAGTCGCCGGAGGAGACTTCTTCCTTCAGCGAGCGGTAGAGCTTTTTGTGCTCAAAGAACATGACGGGGTTGTCGTCGCGGATGGCCGATTTGAGGAGGCCTTTGGCGTCGCTGGGCGAGGATGGCGCTACGACGACGAGGCCGGGCGTGTGGATGAACCAGCTGGTGTTGGTCTGCGAATGATAGAGGCCGCCGCCGACTCCGCCGCCGTAGCAGACGCGCACGGTGAGGGGGCAGGTCTGGGTCCCGGCGCTGCGGTAGCGGAGGCGAGCCGCCTGCTGGGTGAGGGCGTCCATCGCCGGGGTGATGAAGTCGGCGAACTGAATCTCAGCGACCGGGCGAAGGCCGGACATGGCGGCTCCGATGGAGGAGCTGACGATGACGCCCTCGGCGAGAGGCGAATCGATGACGCGATCTGCACCGAATTCTTCCTGCAGGCCGCGGGTGGCCTTGAAGACGCCGCCCATTTTGCCGACGTCTTCGCCGATGAGGTAGACGTTCTCATCGCGGGCGAGTTCTTCCCGGAGAGCTGTGTTGATGGCATCGATGTAAGTCATGACGGGCATGGGTCATCTCCTCACGAGATTGAGGCTGGGGCTCCAGGTTCTTTGGTCCAGAGCGCGTTCGCGGATGCTGAAGGAGAAGACGTGGTCGAGGGCTTCCTGACCTTCCGCCACGGGGGAGCTTTCAGCGAAGTCGATGGCTTCCTGAATTTCCTTCTGGAAGCCGTCGAGCAGTTCCTGCTTCCAGGCGGCAGTCCACAGGCCGAGATGCTCCATGCGGGTTTCCATGGCGGTGAGGGGATCGCGCTCTTTCCATTCCTTTACTTCTTCGGGAGTGCGGTACTTTGCGGGATCGATTTCGGAGTGGCCGTACCAGCGGTAGGTTTTGCATTCGAGCAGCGTTGCGCCATGGCCTTCGCGGGCGCGCTGGATGGCCTGCTGCGCGGCGCGGTAGACGGCGACGACATCGTTGCCATCGACGGTGACGCCGGGAATGCCGTAGCCCTGCGCCTTGAGGCTGATGTCGGTGACGGCGGTCTGCAGGTGCAGCGGAACCGACTCCGCATAGAGGTTGTTGATGACGACGAAGACGATGGGAAGCTTCTGCACGCCGGCGAAATTCACGGCTTCGTGCCAGAAGCCGAGGCTGGTGGAGCCGTCTCCGGAGAGCGCAATGACGACGTTGGGCTGGCGGCGCATTTTGTAGGCGAGGGCGATGCCGGTGCCGATGTTGAGCTGGGCCGCGATGGTGGACGACGGAGTGATGATGTTGAGCGGGGCATAGCCGCAGTGCGCGGGAGCGGAGCGGCCCTGGTCGGGGCTGGTGCGGCGGCCATAGAGCTGAGCGAAGAGCAGGTTGAGCGGAGTGCCCTTCATGATGTGGGTGATGAAGCTGCGGTGGGAGGGCGCGATGGCGTCCTCGGGGAGCAGATCCATGGTGACGCCGACGGCGGTGGCTTCCTGCCCGACAGCGGCAAAGTAGTTGCCGGCAAAGCGGCCCTGGCGGAAGAGGGTGCGGATGCGCTCTTCGACGGTGCGGCACTTGAGCATGTATTCGTAGAGCCGGCGCAGCGTTGCTTCAGGCAATGGGGGAGCGGCTGGGGTGTGAAGGGACTGTTCGAGTGCGAGCGGGGAGGGCTGTTCCGAGGCTGGCTCCTCGATCCATGCAGTTGCGGTTGCCATTTCTTTATCTCCATTGCCAGCGTAGAGAGGGCGGAAGGCGGGAACAGTAACTTATGTCACTGGGAGGCGGAGAAACGGAGAGATTTTTGCAGCCGGAGGAGAATGGACGCGATTGCCGGCAGGGCTCTTATTTGGAGGTGGATTTTCGTTCGGTGAGGTAATGGCGCAGGGCCACGGCGTTATTGTGCTGCGGATCGCGTGCGCTGAAGACGAAGGTGACGCGTCCCTGGCTGAGGAGTTTCCGCAGATCGTCGACGGCTTGCGGTTGCTGGTCGAGCTCGGCGAAGTAGCGGCGCTGGAATTCTTCCCACTTCTCCGGCTCGTGGTGGAACCACTGGCGGAGAGCGGTGCTGGGAGCCAGTTCCTTCAGCCAATGGTCGAGATGGAGGGCCTGTTTGCTGATGCCGCGGGGCCACAGCCGGTCCACGAGAATGCGCCGGCCGTCGTCGCCGGCAGCCGGTTCCTGAGCGCGTTTGAGGCGGATGTCCATGGTGGTCGAGCTCCGCGTTTGGCGGTGGCCTGCTTTGCAGACAGCCGCGAGACCAGATTACGCCTTGCGGAGGACCCAGGTGGTCATGGCGCGCTGATTCATGACGACGGTGGTTTTGATTGGGTCGGCGAGTTCGCCGACTTGTTCGGTGAGCGAGAGGAGCAGCGCTTCGTCGACCAGGTAGCGCTCGGAACCATCGGGTAGTTTGCAGCGGCGGCCGTGGATGGGCTCGATCTGATTTTCGATGCCAATGGATGTGGCCAGGCGACAGAAGAAGAGTCCGCCGGGCCGGAGGACGCGCAGAGAGCCGCGGAGCATGGCGTGGAAGTGGTCGTCGTCCTGCGCGAAGTGAAGGACGGCGCTGCTGATGACGACGTCGGCGGTCGAGTCTTCAAAGGACATGCGCTCGACTGGCTCGACGCGAAAATTGGATTCGGGAAGCGATGGGGCGAGGGAGCGGGCGAGGGTGCGGACGTTTTCGATGGCCTGGGGGCTGGCGTCGGCGGCGCGGACCTCGTAGCCTTCGCGCAGCAGGTAGACGAGATTGCGACCGGAACCGCATCCGGCATCGAGAATGCTCATGCCGGGCTGAACGCGGCCGCGCAGCAGCTGGTCGAAGAGGTAGATGTCGATCTGGCCGAATTGTTCCTGGAGCGTGGGCATGCTGATGACGATAGCACCCGCGGTGCGCGGAGGGCGGAGCGGTTAGTTGGCGTCTTTCCGGAGCTCTTCTCGCTGGCGCAGGGGCGTGCGATCGATGATGTGGTTCAGGTGGAAGGGATCGACGGGAGCGTGGGTGCGGAACATGATGGCGCCGTCCTCGTCGAGGAGGAGGATGGTAAATTCGCTGACGGGAATGTGGAACTGGCGGCGCACCTCGTCCATCTGCGCCTGAGGCAGGATGGTCCATGGGGCGTCGAGCGGCGGATTGATCCGGCTGCCGTTGGGAGTGATGGGGGTGAAGAGGACGAAGCGGTCCATCATGTCGTCGGCGTCGCCATCGAGGAGGTGTTCCTGGCGGGTCAGCAGCGGATTGGCGGGACTGGGAGCGAATACGAGCAGCGCACGGTAGCAGTTGTGAATGGCGGCAAAGGTTTTGGGCACCACGATGCAGGAGTGGTGAGCCTGCGCGGATGCAGCGCCGGGGAGCAGGAAGAGAGCGATCGAAAGGAAGAAGGATTTCTTCAGCATGGGGGGATCGTTCCGCTGAATGTGAGACGCAGCACGGAGAAAAATGGGATGCCGCTGCCAGGCGGCATCCCATTTTGCTTTGGTACGGATGCTATGCCTTCGTGGGTTCTTCCACGGCGGGTTGCGGGGTGTTGTCCTTCACGACGACGGGATCGAGGAAGGGCATGGCTGCACGGAGTTTCGCGCCGACTTCTTCAAGCTGCAGGCCGGCTTCGTTGCGGCGCATCTGCTCGAAGTTCTTTCGGCCGGTCTTGTTTTCTTCGATCCATTTCTTTGCGAAGGTGCCGTCCTGAATTTCGGAGAGCAGCTTCTTCATTTCCGCGCGGGTGGCATCGGTGACGATGCGCGGGCCGGCGGTGTAGTCGCCGTACTCGGCGGTGTCGGAGATGGAGTAGCGCATGTAGGCGAGGCCGCCGCGATACATGAGGTCGACGATGAGTTTGAGCTCATGCAGGCACTCGAAGTAGGCGATCTCCGGCTGATAGCCGGCATCGACGAGGGTCTGGAAGCCAGCTTTGACGAGGGCGGAGGTTCCGCCGCAAAGGACGGCCTGCTCGCCGAAGAGGTCGGTTTCGGTTTCTTCCGCGAAGGTGGTTTCCAGCACGCCGCCGCGGGTTCCGCCGATGGCCTTGGCGTAGGAGAGCGCGAGTTCCTTTGCGTGGCCGGAGGGGTTCTGATGGACGGCGATGAGGCAGGGGACGCCGCCGCCTTCAGTGAAGACTTCGCGGACGCGATGGCCGGGGCCCTTGGGGGCGACCATGGAGACATCGACGTCGGCCGGGGGCACGATGGCGCCGAAGCGGATGTTGAATCCGTGGCCGAACATGATGGTCTTGCCCTGCTTCATGTGCGGGGCAATTTCCTTCGCGTAGGTTTCACCCTGAGAGTGATCGGGCGTGAGGATCATGATGACGTCGGCCCAGGCAGCCGCATCGCCGACGGAAGTGACTTCGAGGCCGGCCTTCTTCGCCTTTTCAACCGATTTGCTGGAGGCGGGCAGACCGACGCGGACTTCCACACCGGAGTCGCGGAGATTGAGAGCGTGCGCATGGCCCTGGGAGCCATAGCCAATAACGGCGACTTTCTTTTGCTGAATCAGCGAGAGGTCGGCGTCGTGATCGTGATACGTCTTTGCCATTTTGTTCCTTTTCTTCTGATTGATTGATTTCGTCCGCACGTGAAGGCGGGGTCTACGACAATCCTGGTTCTTCGGCCATCAGCTCATCGCCGACGGCCGCGGATTCTTCTTCGGCCCTGAACTCCTCGGGAGTCTCGACTCCGGGAACGCGCATGGCTTCGAGGACGCGGCTGGTGTGCTGGCCGCGGCGCATGACCATGCGGCCGGTACGCGAGATTTCGAGGATGCGGTCGCCATTCTCATTGAGGACCTGGATGAGGCCTTCGATTTTGCTTTCCACGCCGGTGATCTCGATCATGAGCGACTCCGGGGCGAGATCGACGATGCGCGCGCGGAAGACCTCGACCAGTTCGAAGACCTGGGAGCGGGTTTTCGGTGTAGCCGCGACTTTGATGAGGGCCAGCTCGCGGGCGACGTGCGACAGCTGACCTACGTCGTCCACCTGCAGCACATTTTCCAGTTTATAGAGGCTGGCGGCGATGCGGTGGCCGGCGGTGGGCGAGGCCTCGCAGACGATGGTCATACGGGAGACGCCGACGCGCTCCGAGTGGCCGACGGTGAGCGAAACGATGTTGATGTTGAGCCGGCGAAACAGCGATGCGACGCGGGTGAGCACGCCAGGCTTGTCTTCCACGAGCGCTACAAATGTGTGCAGCATATTCGCCTCCGTGTCTCCTATTTGTCCTGCGCTGTTTCCACCAGCGGGTTGTTGGGGCGGCGGATCATTTCGTGCAGGGCCGATCCGGCGGGGATCATGGGATAGACCGAGTCTTCCTTCTCGACCAGGAAATTGATGAGGTAAGGGGCCTTGTGGCCGCGGGCGGCAGCGACGGCGGGCATGACTTCGGCGCGGGTGCGCACGGCCTGGCCTTCGATGTTGTGCGCGGCGGCGAGCTTGACGAAGTCGGGGCTGAGCATGGGCGAGGACTGGTAGTTCTTCTCGTAGAAGAACTCCTGCCACTGGCGAACCATGCCGAGATAGCCGTTGTTGACGACGGCAATGTTGATGTCCAGTTCTTCCTGGGCGGCGGTGGAAAGCTCGGCGGCGGTCATCTGGAAGCCGCCGTCGCCGGCGATGACCCAGACTTCCTTATCCGGGCAGGCGATTTTTGCGCCGATGGCGGCGGGAAGGGCGAAGCCCATGGTGCCGAGTCCGCCGGAGGTGATGAGGGTGCGGGGCTCGTCGTGCTTGTAGTACTGGGCTTCCCACATCTGATGCTGGCCGACGTCGGTGACGACGATGGCTTTGCCCTCGGTGGCGCGCCAGAGGTCGTGCATGACGTGCGCGGCGTAGAGATGGCCGTTGTCGGGAAGGTTGCGAATGTCGCGGACGGCGACTTCGCCCTTGCCCGATTCGATTTCGCGCAGCCAGGCTGTTTCCTGGGCTTCGCCGCGCGGGGCCAGATGCGGAAGGAGCGCTTCGAGAACCTCTTTGAGGTCGCCGATGAGGGCAACGTCCGCCTTCACGTTCTTGTTGATTTCGGCGGGATCGATCTCGATGTGGATCTTCTTTGCGTTGGGGGCG